>CADBOW010000126.1 GCA_902796375.1 uncultured Lachnospiraceae bacterium
TCAAGATCATGCATGAGAACGACAGAAGCTCCCGTATTGTTGTATACGTAGCGAAGCACATTATCCTTTAACTGTTCAGCCGTATATCCGGATCCTGAAGAATCACCGTTGGAAGCATTCCAGTCAAAGTAGGTATATCCCTCTTCTTCCAGATACTCGATGCAGTCCTCGATGGGCACATCGGATACCCGGTTGCTGCTTCCTCCGGGGAATCGATAATACTTCACATCCTGGCCTGTCATTTCAAGAAGGAGATCATGAACCGTCTGAACATCCGTCTGAAAGCTGTCCAGGCTTTCGTATATTTCACTGTAAACATGACTGGCCGAATGAATCCCGAGTGTATGTCCTTCCGAGGCCATCCGACGGATCACCTGCTGGTTCGTCCGATCGTTCAGAACCATGAAAAATGTGGCTTTCACATTTTTATCCTTCAGAACATCCAGCAGCTTTCCGGTGTTCGGAGACGGGCCGTCATCAAATGTCAGATAGATCTTCTTTCCCTCCTCCACCTGAGAAGGATCCACCTCTTCTACCGGCTGTTTGGTTCCCGCTTCAGTCGTTTCCTCCGATGCATCCGTATTCTGATCCGGACCGGATTCCCTTTTGGCGGATTTCTGCAAAACCGGCAGAGAACCTGCCCTGTCCTTTTCCAGCATGGTATAGGCTTCCTGATCCAGCGCCTTCAGTTCCTCCGAAGACTGATCTGCCACATACATTTTCTCTGTCCGTTCCTTCCTGGACAGTACATCCTCCCGCAGCTTCTCCATTTCCTTCTCAAGATTATGCATATGGATAAACAGGATCAGACACAGAATGATCGGAAGCAGAAACAGGACCACCAGGCCGATCAGGATCGCCTTCTTCAGCCGATTCACATTCCCGCGATTATATTCCTCTTCCTCTGCCTCCTCATCCTCATCCCATGCATATTCCTCAGAACTTCTCGGGGCGTAAAAGGAATGCTCCTTCATCACGTCCTGCATGGGTGAAGAATACGTATCCTCCGGATACATCTCCTCCATCTGATCTTCTGTCTCTTCGACTTCGGCAGCATATGCCGCAGTCTGCTCTTCGGCTTCGGCAGCATACGCCGCAATCTGCTCTTCGGCTTCGGCAGCATACGCCGCAATCTGCTCTTCGCTTTCGGCAGCATATGTCACAGCCTGCTCTTCGCTTTCGGCAGCATAAGCGTCTGCCTCTTCCTCAGCTGCTTCTTCGGATCGGGCCATGGCTGAGAGACGGTCCGCAACAGTCTCAACGCCACCGGAGGGCTCTACCGTCGCCTCGCTGACACTGGACAGCTCCGCGCCAGTCCCACTGCTGCCGGACTGCTCTGCAGCGGTCTCACTGCTGCCGGACAGCTCTGCTGTCGCCTGCTTTCCGCCTGCCGTATTTACAGTTGTATTCGCCCCGTTCTGCTGGCTTCTCGGTTTTCTTCTCTTCTTACTCACTTGAAATCATCTCCATAGTTTCGAACTCTACATCTTGCGGTCATTCCATGAAAGACCACTACCGTTCGAAAAACGCGAAAGAGCGCCCGTACCCCGGACGCTACCTTCTCTTCCCTGATAATTATAGTGTTTTTCCGGATTGCATGTCAACCCTTCTTCATGGAGAAATACGGATGGATTTTTCCGATCATTTCGTCATATTGCTGATACATTTTCTGCACGCTGTTTTCCAGGAGATAATAATGCATGCAATAGGGGATCAGCAGCACAAAAAGCATTACGATCAGCGGCAGAAGCATCATCGCCGAGCTGATCACAAATGCAAGGATACACATTACCGTGCAGAGTGCCACCAGCACAAATACGATCAGATGGACCAGACGTTCATGTGAAAAAAATCTGATCTGATCCAGATGAAGTGCCACCTGCTTCTCCCAATCCTGTTCTTCATCACACTGCAGCATCCGATCGATATAATCCAGATACGCAAGGATCCTTTTCTTCATATCGTGTACCCCCTCTTTCCTTTCAGTCCTGTTTCGACTCGTAGTACTTCTTCCGGACGATCAGCCCCATGTCCGGTTTATCCGTTATAACTCCGTCCACGCCTCTCCGGATCAGCTTCCGGATCAGACCCTCTGTATTTACGGTCCATACATAGACCGGATATCCCTTCCGATGGAGACGCCATACAAAGCACCTGGACGAAAATACCCAGAAGGGTGCTACGAAGTCACAGTTTGCCTGACGGAGTCTGCGAACCGGAAAGACCTCCTTCAGCCGGCCTATGAATCCGGGATGATCCTTCCCCAGCAAAAGACCGGTGGTGATCTGCGGGTCGATCCTCTTCACCCGATATACCACCGGATCAAAAAAGGATTTCACAGAATACTGCTCATACGTGCAGTATTTGTGAAGGATATGAATCAGCTCCTTTTCATATCCGCCGTCCTTCACTTCAATATCCATAAATATCTTTCCTGCGCAGAAACGAACCACCTCTTCAAAGGTGGGAATATGAAATCCCTGCTCCTTCGCCTGCCCGTTCAACTGTGCATAGGTCTGATATGCGATGGGCATATCTCCGAAGGTACTGTCATGGAAGACCACCAGCTTCCTGTCACTGGTGCAGCGAACATCAAATTCCACCATGTCCGCATCCAGTTCAACCGCCAGCTGAAAGGATTCCATGGTATTCTCATGCTCTGCCAGGTAAGAGGCTCCTCTATGTGCGATAATTTTCGTAATCATATTCATTTCCCTTCTTCTGCTACATCTCGACGCATTTTATCACAGACAAAAGAATATTTCAACGTAATAATCAGCAGTCGGAATCCTATTTTGCATTTCCTTCTCCGCTCTGATATAATTGTGGAGGAAACTTTTAACCGAGTCAGAAAGGTGGAACTATGTCAGATCCGAAAGATCCGAAAGATCCGAATAACACAAATAACAACGATAAATCCGACGATTATGAGCGCTACTGCTATATGTGCCGTCGGCCGGAAAGTGAGACCGGGAAGCTGGTCAGCTTCGTCAACGGCGTATATATCTGTCCGGACTGTCTGAACAAAGCCTTCGAGTCTATCTCCCATAGCCCGATCCGTTTCTTTGATATGTCAAATATGCCGGGCTTCGATAATCTGAACGAATTCATGCCAAATGATGATATTCCCGATTCCCAGAAGGTCAAGAAAAGGAAGCCCAAGCCCGAGAAGGCATCCAGCAAGGAGAAGGAAGAACCGAAGGAGCTCACACTGAAGGATATCCCCGCGCCGCACCAGATCAAGGCGCAGCTGGACCGACATGTGGTGGGCCAGGAGCATGCCAAGAAGCTGATCTCCGTAGCGGTCTATAATCACTACAAGCGTATCCTCTCCGATCCCACGGAGGACGGAATCGAGATTGAGAAGTCCAATATCCTGATGATCGGTCCCACCGGTTCAGGTAAAACCTATACCGTGAAAATGATCGCGAAAATGCTGGACGTCCCCCTCGCCATTACGGATGCCACCTCACTGACTGAGGCCGGTTACATCGGAGATGACGTGGAGAGTGTTCTGTCAAAGCTGCTGGCCGCTGCCGGAAATGATGTGGACCGCGCCGAGAAAGGGATCGTCTTCATCGATGAGATCGATAAGATCGCGAAGAAACAGGAAACCCGTTCCAGAGATGTCAGCGGCGAAGCGGTTCAGCAGGGACTGTTAAAACTGCTGGAGGGTTCCGTGGTTGAGGTTCCCGTTGGTTCCGGAAGCAAGAATGCCATGACCCCCGTCACCCGGATGGATACTACAAATATCCTGTTCATCTGCGGCGGTGCATTTCCCGACCTGGAGAAGATCGTAACTGCCAGGCTGACCGCCCAGTCATCCATCGGATTCGGTGCAGAGCTTCGTGACACCTATACAAATGATCCGAAGCTTCTCACTCATGTGACCACGGAAGATCTGCGTGAGTTCGGAATGATCCCGGAATTTCTGGGACGTCTTCCGGTTCTCTGTCCTTTGGATCAGCTGGATCAGGATATGTATGTGAAGATCCTCCGGGAGCCTCAGAATGCGATCATCAAACAATATCAGAAGCTGCTTCTCATGGATGAGGTGGACCTGAGGTTCGATGAATCCGCTTTCGAAGCCATTGCAGAGGAAGCTGCCCGGAGAAAAACCGGTGCCAGAGCACTTCGGTCCATCATAGAAGAATTTATGCTGGATATCATGTATCAGATCCCGCGGGACAAAGCCATTGGAAGAGTCACCATCACCGGCGACTATGTACGCAAGAAGGGATCGCCCAGGATCGAGCTTCGAGGTGTCACCGCCCCGGAGGATGATGCAGAATAAACCAAAAACCCCCGTATGGTAATCCACACGGGGGCTTTTTAACTCATCTATTCGATTGAAGATCCATCTTACAGATTGAAGCTTCCCTCACCGCCGTCAGCTGTGAAGTAAACAATGTTGTTCTCCGGCTGATAGTAGATGTTAAGAACCTTAACATTCTTCTTACCGGATACTTCCTTAGCCTTTGCGATCAGGTCGTCAACGTTCTGGCTTCCACCCTGGTACTCGATGAAGAGCTCAACCTTCGGCTCAGCTGCCTTCTTAGCCGGAGCTGCTTTCTTAGCCGGAGCTGCCTTCTTTGCCGGAGCTGCCTTCTTTGCTGCAGCTGCTGTTTCCTTCTTAGCCGGAGCTGCCTTCTTAGCTGCAGCTGCTGTCTCCTTCTTAGCCGGAGCTGCCTTCTTAGCTGTAGCTGCTGTCTCCTTCTTTGCCGGAGCTGCCTTCTTAGCCGGAGCTGCCTTCTTTGCCGGAGCTGCCTTCTTTGCCTCAGCCTTTACTTCAGCCTTAGCCTCTTCCTTAGCAGCCTCAACCTTCTCAGGAGCCTTTGCAACTTCCTTCTTCACTGCTGCTGCCTTCTCTGCAAGATCCTTTACACTCGCCTTCTTAACTGCCATTTTCTTTTTCCCTCCGTGAGATAAAATACATTTTACTCAACTAGCAACATACTGTTTCTTGCCATGTTTATTGCTTCATGTAAGAGATTGTAAAACGAATGAAACAATTTTGCAACTTTTTCATGCATTTTCTCTTTATTGCCTATGTTTTGAAAAAAAAAAGAAAGTTTTCAAAACAGTTTGCACAATAAAACAAAGGGATTTCCTAGACTTCCGGCCGTTTTGTTACAACGACATTCCCGGTTTTTACTATGCTGTTTTCCGGGATGTAACCACGGATCGGTGACAGCGGATAGATATTTGTGAAACGTCCGATCACACTTCCGGGATTCAATACACTGTTGCATCCGACCTCAACATGATCTCCCAGCATGGCGCCGAATTTCTTAAGACCGGTCCTGATCTCGATATCGGAGAATTCATCCATCCCCTTCACAACGACCAGGGTTTTATCCGACTTTACATTGGATGTGATCGATCCCGCCCCCATGTGTGAAAAATAGCCCAGGATGGAATCGCCCACGTAATTATAATGCGGTACCTGTACATGATCAAACAGGATCACATTTTTCAGCTCTGTGGAATTTCCGACTACGCAGTCCGCTCCCACCAGTGCATTTCCGCGAACGAAAGCACACTGACGCACCTCCGTATTGGGGCCGATGATGGCCGGTCCGTGAATATATGCGGAATCAAATACCGTAGCGCTTTCATGGATCCATACATCGTCTCCGCGCTTCCTGTATTCCGGGCCGAGTGTTGCCCCCAGCTGCAGTATGAACTCCCCGATCTTCGGCAGCGCCTCCCAGGGATACTGAACTGATTCCAGCAGCGGAGCTGCCAATGTGTGTGTCAGGTCATACATATTCTTCACTTCAAGTAAATGCTCATTCATTTTCTTCTCTCCTGTTTCTCTTTGATTTTCTATATGGTCTTTCCAAGTCTGTCTTCATTACCTGCCTTTGTTATCCGTCTACCCTTTCCTTCTTCTTCATATGGTTTCGTATCCGTCTTCTTCATCTGCTTTCGTATACGTCTTCTTCATCTGCTTTCGTATACGTCTTCCCTATCCGGCTTCGTTATCCGCTTTCCTTCTCAGACGCGGCGCCTTCCTCTTCGTTTTGTTTTTTCCGTCGTAATAAGGCTTCGTCCGGTCAAATATCCGGGTGATCTGATTCTGGTTGTTCAGACTCTTTACATAGTTTGTATTCTTTGTCACATAGTCCGACATTTTCGTCATGTATTCGGCGGAGGATATACTTCCGTCCGCCACTCCTGCAAGTCCTTTCTCCCAGCTTGCGGTCAGATCCGCACGAAGCAGTCCCCGTATGGAATACAGAACGCAGTCATAGATCACCTCTCCCAGAAATGTGGGTGTTATGATCTGTGTCTTCTGGTTCAGCGCGATATATTCATTTTTCACCAGCTTGCTGATGATGGAATCTCTGGTGGCGGAGGTTCCGATCCCCGCTCCCTTGATCTGCTCCCGCAGCTCTTCATCCTCGATCAGCTGTCCCGCATTTTCCATGGCAAGGATCAGGGTTCCGGATGCGTACCGCTTCGGAGGAGACGTGGTTCCCTCCTTTATGGTGAAGCCGTTGCAGGAAAGTGTACTCCCTTTCCGAAGTCCTTCCACCAGACGTGCCGCTTCCTCCGGATCCATCATTCGTTCGGCACCGTCCTCATCCTTTCCCTTCCCGGTATCATTCTCATCCACGTCGGGCTTTCTTCCGTCCTCTTCCTTCTTCTTTCCGTAATTTCTGTCTGCGATCATCAGATAGCCCGGCTTCGTCAGGCTCTTGAAATTCGCAAAGAAATGCTCTCCGTTTCGGACCAGCTCGATAGCCACCTTCTGATACTCGGCGGGCGGATAAAAGATAGACAGAAATCTGCGGACGATCAGATCATACACGCCTGCCTTTACTCCCGGAAGCGATGCGGCCTGTCCCGTATTCTGTCCTGTGGGAATGATGGCATAGTGATCCGTGATCTGCTTATCATTTACATATCTGGATTTCGCCAGTCCCTGATATGCTCCCTTCTGTACCACATATGCCGCGTAGCTTCCGATCTCCGGGTAATCCGTAAGTCCCCGCAGGTTCCTGTCGATTTCCTTCGAAACCGCGGTGGAAAGAACTCTGGCATCCGTTCTTGGGTACGTGACCATTTTCTTCTCATACAGCTCCTGTACGATTTCCAGGGTCTGGGAAGGATTGATCTTGAATATTCGAGAGCAGTCATTCTGAAGCTCGGCCAGATTATACAGCAGGGGCGGATTCTTCTTCTCCGTCTTCTTCGTCAGCTTCTCAACCTTCAGGGTGACCGGGATGGGATCATCCAGCTCCTTCACAAGCTGTTCCGCCTTCTCCTTCTCCTTAAAGCCGTTCTCCTTGTACAGATCCGGGCTGTTCCAGTACCTGCTTCCCTCCACTGCACGCCATTCCGCCTCAAACAGTGTGGTATTGTCAGCCTCCTCCGGCCTCTTTCCCACCTGCGCCAGCACGCGGTAGAAGGGGGTGGGCGTGAAGGACCGGATACTGCGTTCCCGCTCGACGATCATTCCCAGGACACAGGTCATGACACGCCCTACAGCGATGACACATTTGTCCATACCCAGATAGTCCTTCACCTTCCATGCATACTTCAGGGAAAGTGCCCGGGAGAAATTGATCCCCATCAGATAGTCTTCCTTCGCGCGCAGATATGCTGCATCAGACAGGGCATTGTACTCGGAAAGGGGTTTCGCTTCCCGTATCCCCCGTCGGATCTCCTCGTCCGTCTGTGAATCGATCCAGACTCGGTACTTCTCCTTCGTATCCGGCACCTCTGCCATCTGATCCACCAGACGATAAATGTATTCTCCTTCCCGTCCGGAGTCGGTGCAGACATAGATCTGTCCCACGTCCTCCCTGTTTAGCAGACCCTTTACCACCTGGAACTGCTTCGCCACGGAAGGGATCACCTCATATTTGAAATCGGA
This sequence comes from uncultured Lachnospiraceae bacterium, assembly GCA_902796375.1. GTDB lineage: Bacteria > Bacillota > Clostridia > Lachnospirales > Lachnospiraceae > Eubacterium_Q. The sequence goes on from CADBOW010000126.1 coordinate 7,886, forward strand.
TGGAATGAAAGGGATCGTATCCATGGACCACCGCTTCAGCGCCGGATCATACACCTCCGGATAACTCATGGTGATCAGGTGTCCTACGCACCAGGTCACGATCGTATCCCCGTCTTCGATATACCCATTTTGCTTTGCACCGTGAACACCCAGCGCCGCTGCAAACTGCTGTGCGACGCTGGGTTTCTCGGCAATAAATACTCTCTTCAAGTAAAGCTCCTTACAAGTTATTCTGATCTTATTCTGATCTCAGGGAAGCAGGCGCTTCCCGCTTCCTTCTACCGATACTGCAGAAGGTCTGCAACCTCTTTCCGCGGTACCGGATCCGGCGTGAATTTCGGATATCCGATGGCAAGAAGGCAGGATACCGTCTGTCCCTCGGGAAGCTCTATGATCTCTGCGATCTTTGCGTCATCGAAAATACCCATCATGACACTTCCGACTCCGAGACTGTGTGCTGCCAGTGAGAAGGTCTGAGTTGCGATCCCCGCATCAAACATCTCCCAGCGATCCTCCTTGGAAGTTGTGAAGGAACCGTCTCTCTCATATCCGCAGCGCTTATTCACAGTAGCAACGACCACCAGCTGTTTGGCCTTGGATAATGTCTTCTGATTTCCTTCAAATCCCAGAACTGCATCCTCACAGATCTTCCGGATCATATCTTCATTTTCGATCACATAGTAACGGGTGGTCTGGGTGTTCTTCCAGGACGGAGAAAATCTGGCCAGATCGATGATCTTTTCTATTGTTTCATGATCCACCGGTTCCTCTGTAAAACGACGAACGCTTCTTCTTTCCTTTACACATGCTTCAAACTCCATTTGTAACTCCTCCTTCTTCTTTCTTACTTGACTACAGCATCAGCAGACACACTTCTCACGTTCTGCTGGAATTTTCTCCAAATCTGTGATACACTTACTCCCGTCGAGCAGGACAGGTGATCGCGGCCGGTCAAATGCGGCTATGAAATTTCCCTAACCGGTTATTTCATGACTGCATGTACCGGGTGAGGAAAGTCCGGGCTTCACAGGGCAGGATGCCGGATAACGTCCGGCGGAGGCGACTCCCGGGAAAGTGCAACAGAAAGA
>CADBOW010000127.1 GCA_902796375.1 uncultured Lachnospiraceae bacterium
CCCCCATTCGGTGTCGTGAAGAGCCATCCAACCCGCTTAGCCGTTTCCTTATAGCAGTTCTCTTTTTCCTCCGGTGAAAAGCAGCTATATTTCACAAAGAAATCGGAAGAAGTGTTCTTAATCACAAAAGAACCAAGATCCGCAATGATGTCAAAAACACTCGTCATAACCCTAACCATCCTTCTTGCCGAGATTACCTTTCTATAATACAGTGCCTGATAGGAAATGGGAAGCATTTGTCACACAATCTCGCGATATCCGAGAGGACCGGGACATACAAAACACTTTATAAATCCATTTCCGATCACTTCTCCTCTATCAGTATCCCGGTCAGTCTCGGCACCTGAAACCTTCCGGTGAAGAGATCACACTTGCAGAGGAACTCGTAGAACACGTGACGTCCCTGTCCGGACATGGATTCATAATTCCCCTGACCCTTTGCCAGGATGATATCCGCTTCGTCCATCACCCTTTTTGCCTCCTCCGGCATCATTTCGTATATGGTTCCCGAGATTGCCTCTCCATTGGTAACAATGTCCGCCACCTGATCCAGTCCGGTATAAACCGCATCTTCCATGGTGGCATCATTTAACACTTCTCCGCCGCGTACCAGAGCCTTGATCTGAAGATGCGGAAATCGAAGCTTCAGCTGTTCCAGCATCAGTTTATCCAAAACGATCTCTCCGCAATTATCACACACCAGAAGGAAATTCGAGCCTGCAGCGCACTGCTCCAGAAATGACCTGTAAACAGGTATATCATCCTCCCGCATTTCCGTATCCGAAAAGAGTTCCAGAAACTGCTGTGGATCCACATGATTCATGGCACCAAAATCAATGTAGTTCCCGACCCTGGCCATAATAAGTGCTCTGGCCAGCGGGTCCGCATCCTTCCTGATCTCGTCACGCAGCTTTTCCTCCATTCCAAGAACCAGATCATTATACTGTTTTTTGATCTCAGTATAATCCGCTCCGGCACCGAAGTATTTCATATAGACCTTCCGAAACAGATAAACCATGTATGGACTGGTATCTGTCTCCTTCCTCTCATCCAGCAGCTTTCTGATCTCTGCAAGGTATTCTGTATTCTCCGTCCTCTTCGCCTGCTTATCATACAGACAGGCGGCACAGCTTTCTGAAATACGCATGGATTCTTTCCTTTCTCTGGTGAAAAATAGGATCATATTCTCTAAAACTTGAACAGACCACATTTAATATCATACACCAATAGCGGCAACAAATGCGTTACTATTTTTGAGAAAATTTCTGTTTCTCCGGTTTCATTCCGGCTTCGTTCTCAGCTTCACATTGTGAGTTTCCAACATCAGTGATATAATGATTTCGGGGTGACAGGGATTTGCCCCGGCTGATGACACGCAGCAACATTTCCGAAAGGAGACTACTCTAATGGACGGATTAGAATCACTGTTTTCAAATGTCCTGAACCTGAATATCAAGCAGGTGATCATGTGGATCATCGGTGGTATTCTCATCTACCTGGCCATCAAAAAGAAGATGGAACCGACGCTTCTGCTTCCCATCGGGTTCGGAGCCATCCTGGTGAACCTGCCCATGTCCGGCGCCATCACGCAAACGGTGGGCGGCACAGTTCAGGAGGGTCCCATCTCGATCCTCTTCAATAACGGAATAGCAAATGAGCTCTTCCCGCTGCTGCTCTTCGTCGGAATCGGAGCCATGATCGATTTCGGGCCCCTGCTATCGAATCCCAAGCTTATGATATTCGGTGCAGCCGCCCAGTTCGGTATATTCTTTACTCTCAGTATGGCTTCCCTGTTCGGCTTCGAGCTGAAGGATGCCGCCTCCATCGCCATCATCGGCGCTGCAGACGGACCCACCTCCATATTCGTGGCCAATTACTTCGGGACGAAATATATCGGAGCCATCATCGTCGCCGCTTATTCCTACATGGCGCTGGTGCCCATCGTACAGCCGCCGGTGATCAAGCTCCTTACCACCAAGAAGGAACGTAAGATCCGTATGGAATACACCGCCGGAAATGTTTCAAAAACAGCGAAGATCATTTTCCCGATCTTCGTAACCATTCTTACCGGACTGGTTGCTCCCAATGCGGTGGCACTGATCGGTTTCCTGATGTTCGGTAACCTGATCCGGGAATGCGGCGTGCTTGACTCTCTGTCCAAGACAGCACAGTCGGTTCTGTCGAATCTGATCACCCTCTTCCTCGGAATCACCATAGCCGAGAAGATGCAGGCGGATGCTTTCCTGGATCCGACCACACTGCTGATCCTGGGCCTGGGACTTGTGGCATTTATCTTTGATACTGCCGGTGGCGTGCTTTTCGCCAAGCTGATCAATCTCTTCTCGAAGAAGAAGATCAACCCTATGATCGGTGCTGCGGGTATCTCGGCATTCCCCATGTCCGCCCGTGTCGTTCATAAGCTGGGGCTTGAGGAGGACAATTCCAACTTCCTTCTCACCCATACCATCGGTATCAATGTCTCCGGTCAGATTGCTTCCGTAATAGCGGGAGGTCTGATCCTCAACCTGATCGCACGATAGGAGGATTACGATATGAAGATTGATACAAATGCATTTGTAGATTCTCTCCCTATCATGGGAAGCGGTCTGCTGGGAATATTCATCGTAACTATAGTACTTATCATCGGTATTTATGTTCTTCGGGTGCTCACCTCACGAAAGGCCCAGGCGGAAGAAACGGCCGATACACCCATAAAGGAAACTGAAGCTGTCACACCCGACTCAACGGGCACACCCGCAAAGAAGGAATCTGCCATGGATCTTATGCGGGAGCGTGAGAAGAAGGACTTTCTTGAGTCAGACGACACCTTCACCATTTCCAATGATCTGTAAAAGAAAAGGAGTTACAATCCGAAATGATTGTAGCTCCTTTTCTTATGCATGATTCTCAAATCGTATAACCACCCTCTGTGAAGGGCTTCGTGTGGCAGGACTCTCATAAACCTGGAATCACGTGTTCCGGTTTTACTTGTGCCCTGGCTCTCATGTGCCTGGGATCTCATGTATCTGGGATCTCATGTATCTGAGATCTCATGTATCTGGGATCTCATGTATCTGAGATCTCATGTACTCGGATTCTCCAGTAATCGATTAATGATCGTTTTTATATCATCAAGATCCTCCTGTACCTTCGCCAGCTCGCTGTCGAATTCTATCTTCCCTTTCTTCCGGTAGAACAACTCACCTGCCCCATCGTCGATGGCCAGGATTAATCGATTTTCGACAAGCTTCATGGCTACGCCCTGATGACGGACAGCCAGTGACTTCAGCCGATCCATCAGCTGCGGAGCGACCGGACCGGACGCCGTCTCCGGATCCGACACATACAGATCGAATATCCCGCCATATTCCGCATTTTCGATGGAGACCTTCCCGCGCTCCTCTTCCTCATTGCTAAGCAACCGATTGGTGAAGGATCTGCTGAATACCGTTTCTGAGGATGTGATCCGGTTCGGAAACTCAATCACCATCATCCTTCCCTTGAAAATGATCTTCGTATTATTCTTTTCCGCCAACCGGTCATACTCATCGATGACCACTTCCGACATTTCAATCCGGGCATCCCGGAACCGGGCTGTCCCATAAGACTCCGAATCAAATTCATTTCCCATGCCGCAGATCCGAAAGCCTTCCACGGTTTCCTCTGAAAGGCCCTCCATAGGAGCAAAGGTCACCTCCTCAAAATTTGCTTCCAGCGGCTCCCGGATAAACACCTCCTTATACAGGTCGTCCATATCACTGATGGCCTTCTCCTTCTTTCGGATCCCCCCGATCAGAAGCGCAAGTCCGACAGGCAGGATCAAAATCCCTATGCCGCCCCAGACTTCCATTTTCATGCCATTCTCCGCCTTCTTCCGCAGCTGCTCCATGCGGATCAGCGCCTCGCTTTTATCCATACCGTTCATCCTGAGCCTCCTAATTATCCTCGTCACTCATACTGTATTGCAGAATATAGGTCCGTTCGCCCCGTTCTACCGCCTCTCGGATCGCCTCTATCTCCTTCTCAATATCTTCCGCTTCTGCATACATTCCCAGAACCACGGAATGCTCCCCGAGGATCGTGTAACTATCGATACCGTTCAGAATGTATTTGGGTCCTTTCCCCGGTGCCAGGATGGTGGATGTTTTGATCGATTGGCAGCCGATGATATTCCTTCGGTCCTTCGATACGATCGCGATCATAGATCTTTCCTCTTCTGACATTTGCTCCTCCATATTGACCAATGCAACTTCATTTTCCATGATATGCTACCAAATACGGATCTATAATGCAATAGTGAAAATTGTGTCGAAATGCTTTATATTCCAGCCGCGCAACATCCCTATTCGTCCTTTTCTACAAAGGGTTCCCGGCGTTCTTCGTCATATCCTCCAAACCTCTTCTGCCAGATACAGATTCTTCTTGTATTCCAGTGATCTCTTGCTATAATTGTCCCATCTGATCATCCCGTCAGATTTCTAATGTTCTGATTCATTTCCGGCATATTTCCGCCACGAATCCCGACGCATCAGACAG
>CADBOW010000128.1 GCA_902796375.1 uncultured Lachnospiraceae bacterium
CCGGAACGGATGGGGAACTTTATTTTCGGATCCGTTATACCATATGCATCGATACACCTATGCTTCCGACGGTGACCAAGGAGGTTGTGGAGACCATCCGGCAGAAGCCGTACCTGGGATATTCTCCGGAAGAAGAAGATGGGACGGAGAGTGATCCCTATGTATATATCACGGACAATCAGGAGGTTTATCATCGCAGCCGGGGCTGCTCCCACCTGATGCTGGGAATCCATCCGGTATATAAGGATGAGGCGGAGCGGCAGGGATATCGGGCCTGTTCATACTGCGGAAAGAAGGCGGGGCTTGTGGTATTGGTGGGTCCGGACGGAGAATGCTACCACAGCTCGGGGGACTGCAGCGGACTCAGACGGACGGTCCATCGGGTCCGTCTCAGCGAAGTCGGCGGACTTCCGCCCTGCTCCCGGTGCGGATATTGAAAGGAGACGGAAGATGGACCGGAGAAATGGGGATAGGGGAATGATGACGGTTGAAGCCACGGTGATCATACCGATCATCCTGTTTCTGGTTGCGGGAGCGATCCTGCTCTACCTGACGATAGGAAAGAGGGAAAGCGTCCGGGGAGAGTATTATATGACGCTTTATTCCATATCCCCGGAGGCGGAACGGGAGGAAACGAAGGATCAGCTGGAGTTATCCGGATCCGTGAAATATCCGGACAGAGAACGTTCCGGCAGGTTTGCGGTTTTTCAGGGATCCTTTCCGGTTCATACGGAAAGGGAGAAGGATAAATGCGCATCCAGACTGAGGAGGTGGCAGTTCTATGGAGATATTACGGAGGAATAAGGGAATCAATGCATATATCGAGGTTTGGCCGGATGTGACGGACGATACCGGCCATTATATAGAGCAGACGCTGAAGAATAATACGCTTCGAACCCTTCTTCCCCTGCAGATGCAGTGGATCGACGGTAAGGTGCATTTACTGTATAAGACGGACGGGATGGTCAGCCTTCCCCGCAGCTGGACCAGGCAGGGACCGGGTCGGGAAGAGGTGCAGCGGCTTCTTCTCGATCTGGCTGCCTCTATTCAGGAGCTTCAGGATTATCTGCTGCCTCCGGAGGGATTGGTGCTTTCTCTTCCGTATATCATGATGGACGAGAACTACGGGCACAGCCGATTTCTGTATGTGACGGAAAGCGGTTCGGATTTCTCCGGCGGAATGAAGCATCTTTTTGAGGAGATCATGCCGGCATATCAGCATGAGAAGGAAGCCGAGATCGTATGGTTTTACGATCTGTACGGCAGATTCCTGGATGGCAGCTTCACGCCGGATATGCTGCTTCAAATGACAGAGGAGTGGAAAGAGAACAGAGGCGGTTGCGTCTCAGGAAGAAAGAGCGAGGGGATCCCTGTTTCGGAGTATGGATTCGACAGGATCGATCCGGTTCCGGGAGCAGGAGTGAATTACAGAGGAAGAGACGTCAGGGCTCCGGATGTGACGGGCGAAGGTACGGCATCGTCCTCGCCTTCGGGCTCCGGACGGAGGCTGGCAGTGGTGGGAGGGGCGGTTCTGACGGCAGCACTGCTTCTGTACATTCTGCTGGGGGGAAGTTCATTTCTGTTCTCGGCTGTTCTTGCAGGGGCTTACGTGGTATTCCTGATCTGTGAGCTGCTGTCAGAGGACCAGAAGCGGAAGAAGGCTGCGGGCCGGGGATACAGAACCTCGGACGGATCGGGAACCCCGGGTGATGACATGACGTTGCGGGGATCCGGTACGGCGGGGGGATACAGAGCTTCCGAAAGATTCGGAGGCTCCGGAAATGATATGACGCCGCGAGGATCCGGTACGACGGGGGAATACAAAGCTTCCGAAAGCTTCGTAGACTCCGGAAATGATATGGCGTCGCAGGGGTCCGTTACGCCGGGTGGATACAGAATATCAGAAAGATGGGGTGACCCGGGGAGCGACATGGTATCGGACAGATTCGACGGGACAGGAGGATACAGAACCTCGGACAGATCGGGAAAGCCGGGGAATGGTATGGGTTCGGACAGACCCGGCGGGCAGGAGGCATTCGGGTGTGGGAAGGAAGGCGGTGTCCGTAAATCGGCACTCCGGCAGCTGATTCCCATGGAGACCGGGATGCAGATGCCCTTATACATTTCGGAAGGGTATTGCCGCATCGGGCGCTCGGCAGGAGAAAATGAGTATTGCATTCCCGCACCGTCCATCAGCCGGAATCATGCAAGACTGGAATGCAGCGGTGAGGTGGTTACGCTGCAGGATCTCGGCTCCACCAACGGTACCTATTTGAATCATGTGCGTCTGGACCGGGAATGCGCAGCCGAACTGCATTACGGGGATGTGGTGAGCTTTGCCGGAGAAGAATTCTATGTAGTATAGATAAAAAGTTGAGAAAGAGAGAAGGAATATGAGAAAAGGAAGAAGAATTACGGCTTTATTTATAGCAGTGTTATTTCTGCTGACCGCATTTTCATCGCTCCGGATCAGGACAGAGGCAGAGGGGGTGGATTTCTCATCCTGTGAACTGCTGGTCGGAACCGGTGATCCGTCGATCCTGTCGGAATCGACGCAGGTGGTCTCATCGTATCATAATGTATATCTGACGCGGTATGAAACGCCGGAGCTTACAAAAGAGGCGTATCGGTACTACAGTCAATGTGCGGATTTTGTTGATGTAAATATATCTCTGGCGGTTTCCGACCCGGGCAGCGGAGAGAAGAAGGAAGAAGGACAGGCAGAGAAGCTGCCCGATGCGCTGACGGAGGAAACCGGGAAGAAGGAGGGGAAGTCCGGTGAGAAGAGTGACGGAGCCTCCGGAGCAGCTGTGAAAACGGAAGCAGAAGCAGGCCGGGAGAATACAGGGGCTGCTGCCGGAGATTCGGTGACGGCGGCAGCTGCCATGAAAACGGAGGAGAAAGAGAACCGGGCAGCGACTCTCGCGGACGCCGCTGGAAATGTGAAAGCGGCGGATGAGAAGGATCCGGCGGAGCAGCGTGTGAATCCCGCAGGAGAGGAGAAATCAGAGGGTGATGAGAACCGGGCTGCAAACCTGACGGATCCCAAAGGAGATGTGAGATCGGCGGATGAGAAGGATCCCACGGAGCAGCTGGCGAGTCACTCGGCAGAGGAGAAAGCAGAGGATGAGAAGAATCCGGCGGATGAGAAGGATCCGACGGAGCAGCCGGCGAACCCCTCGGCAGAGGTGAATGCAGAGGATGAGAAGAATCCGGCGTATAAGAGGGACCCGGCGGAGACCTCCGCAGATCCCTCCGCAGATGTGAGATCGGCGGATGAGAAGGATCCGGCGGAGAAATCCGCGAATCCTCAGGCAGATGCAGAATCGGAAGATGACAGGGAGCCGACAGAGACGGAAGATGAGAAGCAGGACGGGCAGGCTTCCTCCCTTGCCCGGGGAGACGTGGTAGAATCCATGCTCCTGGGAATGGATACTTCTGCCCGGGTGCCGGAACGAACCATCGCTCTTATCGATACGGGAGTGAATGCAGACGATCTCGTGGGAAGAGTGTCGGTCTTCGGCGATGACGGAGGAGATGGGAACGGACATGGAACCAGGATGTACCGGGCCATTAAGGAGGAATATCCGGAGGCGGATATCCTGTCCGTCAAGGCCATGGGAAATGACGGAACAGGGCAGGCATCGGACGTATATGCGGCAATTCAGTATGCAATGGCGGTGGGAGCGGATGTGATCAATCTTTCGATCTCCGCTTATGATTCTCTGGGATCCGATGCCATAGCAAAGGCCATCGATGAAGCAGCGGCTCGCGGGATCGTGGTGGTAGGTGCGGCCGGAAACGGAGGACGAAATGCGTCCTACACGATTCCCGGAGGAATCTCATCGGCGATCATCGTCGGAGCCTGTGATTCCATGGGGATCCGTCTTTCGGATTCCAATTTCGGTCCGACGGTTGATTTTTATGTGGAAGCGGACTCCACATCCTATGCTGCGGCCAAGCTTTCTGCCATCGTGGCACGGAATAACGGAAAAGGAACGGCAAAGGTCTTTACACCGGATTACAGCATGGAGGAGGAAAAGGGAGGCTATGTCAGCTATACGGACGGACGCTTTGTGGTTGCGGCAAATGATCCGTCGGAAGGACATACCGACGGAAAGGCTTTTGTCTGTCGGATCGCCAGAGATGGAAATACGGTCCTTTTCGGATACTTTGATAAGGACGATAATTATGTGGACAGCGATTTTCTGATCCCGGTCCGTGCCGGCGGAGTTGATTACAGCATGAATGCACTCTGCGTTCGTTTTGACTGGTCTCCGGGCCTGGATGATTATGAGTTTGATGTGAAGTCGCCGACGGAGATCACCCATAAGAAATCCAGGCAGCTGATCTACCATGCGATCCATATTCTTTCCTATGATGTGGCTCACAGAGTCGTATGCTACTGGTTCGGTCAGAAGGCTTCGGATAAGATCTCCGGGCAGGATATGAATTCCGGAAATAATTCGGCTTACATGAAGGGATATGGAGATACGGATATCAGCAATCCGATCTTCAAGGGCACGGCAGATGAGTTTATCGAGGAAATGACCGGGAACGACATGGCGATTCCGGAGGATGTGGATTTCCATGTTTATTACCTGGATTCGGATTGCACAAAGCCTTCAGGCAATGAGGCATATCAGGATTTTATCACATGGACGGAGAAGGAGACGGGAGAGAAGAATTATTTCATAGCTGTCAAGAAAGAGGATTCGGATGGAACGCCGATTCAGGGAGTTACCTTTGATGTGGCGGTGAACGGAGATAAGAGCGATCTGATGGTCATGACGACAAATTCCGCAGGAATCGCGTCTTTGCATATCGGTAAGTATAAGACTAAGCCCTATGTGTCCATCCGGGAGAAAGATGACTGGGAAGGCGCCGATGAGTTTGTGATCGATACGAAATGGTATGGCAAGAAGGAAGCGAGAGGAGATGTGGGCGTCTATTCCAGCAGAGATGAAGCAAAGAAGCATGTGACTGAGGTGAGACATATCCGGAAGAATAAAAGAAAGCCTGTATATGTCAGTCTGAGAAAATGGTCTGCTGATCCGGAGGTTACGGAGAATAATCCGAATTACAGTCTGGAGGGTGCGGAATATAAGGTGTTCAAATCGGAGAAGGACGCCAGAGAGGCCGTCCAGAGCAGAGACTTCAGCGCTGCGAAGGGAACTCTGAGGACGGATGAAGAAGGTGTTTCAAATCAGCTGAATGTGCTGTCTCTGATGGATCTGAACAGTAAGGGCCGGCTTAAGGCGTCCGGGACAAAGCTGTATCTGGTTGAATCCAAAGCGCCGGTGGGCTATCAGATGTCGGAGGAAGTGGAAAGTGTTACGGTGCTGCCGCATAATACGGAGGACAGCCCGGCTGAGCTGATAACCAGTGATCAGCCGGTGACCGATCTCATCCATGTGGGCGTCAGAAAGGTATCGGATGGGAATCTGAAGAAATATCTGAAGGGAGCTACATTTCTCCTGACCTATTATCCGGAGGATATCTCAAAGAATTATACCTTTGAGCAGCTGCAGAAGAGAGGGTCGGGACGTGTGGAGCAGTTCCAGCTGACTACGAAGAAGACAACGCTGAACGGTGAGGAGTATATCGGTGCGATCCTGGGAAAGAGGTTTCCCATGGGATATGTTACTGTGGAAGAGGTGGATCCGCCCCAGGGCTATATGCTGCCGGAAAAGGATGCCAGGGCCTATGTAAACGGAAAGGAAGCACCGGTCCGAATGGCATTTGTGCTTGTGGCGGCGGGAACCAGAACGAGAGGATATACATCCGCGGGAGCACGTCTGATCACAGAGGACGGAGAACGTTCGACCCGGATCACGGAGGATGTGACGGTACCGAACGAACTTGTATTCCCGGATGTAAGAAACCGCGGAGATCTGGAGATCCAGAAATACCGTGAAAACGGAAAGAATCCCTTTGCCGGAGCTATGTTCCGGATTGAAAATGCGGAAACCCATGAACAGCATGTGATCGCCACGGATGAGAAGGGCTATGCAAGCACGGCGGCTTCTTATCAGAAGCATGATAAGAATACGGGATATTATGATAAGGGAAAGGCCTATGACAAGACGAAGGCAGGCGTCTGGTTCCGTGAGGATCCTTCGGATGCATCGGGAGCGGATGTGAAGCCGGATAACACCAGGGGAGCTCTTGTTGAGGGAGAGTATATCATTACGGAGATCGATGCAAACGGACTGCAAAAGGAAGAACCCATACGAATCCATGTGGGAAAGGAAGCAAAGATAAAGTCGGATGGTTCCGTGGAATGGATTACTCCGAAGGACGGCGTGGAAAATGGAAGACTTTATCGGATCTACGATACAGGAAGACAGGACCAGGTCCGGGCCATTACCGACCGGAAGCTTCCTACGCTGAAAACGACTGCCCTTACGACGGATCCGGAGAGCCTGAAGAATACTTCCGGGGAGATTCCGGAGAAAGCGAAGACGGCCCTTCCGGAAGGAGGAGTGAAGCTTTATGATGTATGCGAATATACCGATCTTAAGGTGAATACCACATTTACACTGGTGGGAAGCCTGATGAAGAAGAACAAGAAGGGGGAAGTGTCCCGGCTTCTTAAGAAGGACGGTACACCGGTGACGGCTAAGAAAACCTTCAAGACGAAGAAGGGATATGAGACATCGCAGTATGAAGCCTGCGGAACGGAGACGGTGGTATTCGAAGGAGTGGATCTGTCGGAATGCTCCGGCTGCGATCTGGTGGTCTATGAAAGACTGTATCTGGGGACGGAAACCGAAGGTAAAAACGTATTGAAGAAGTATCCGGACAGTAACAATGATACGGTAAGCTTTCCGCTGGTCCATGAGGATCCGAAGGATAAGGATCAGACGATCCACGTAAATGAGAAAAGGATACCGGCCATCGTCAGGACCACTCTGGTGGAAACAGAGGCCAGAGAGCATATCGCATATCCGGATCAGAATGTATCATTGATCGACTATGTGGAATATGAAGGTACCGAATATCGTAAGTCGGGAACGGACCGGCCCTATGTGCTCGAAGGAAAGCTGATGGACCGGACCACCGGAAAACCGTTCCTGGATGAGAACGGAAAAGAGATCACAGGAAGGACAGAAATCTATCCGAATGCGGAAGGAGCAGGGATCGCGGAGGTGAAGTTCCATTTCCACGGAAGACTTCTGATGGCAAAAGGGAAATCCATAGTCTGCTATGAATACCTGTATGATAAGCAGGGAGGAACGAAGGTCGCGGAACATACGGATCTTAAGGATGAGGGCCAGACGGTGCATTTTCCGGAGATTCATACTACTGCGGGAGAACCCCAGGTCGAACAGATAGAGGATTACGAACAGAACATTACGGTAACGGATACGGTCAGCTTCAAAAATCTGGTCGTTGGGGCCGGGAAGAGCTATACGGTCCGGGGCTGGCTGGTGGATCGGGAAGGAAATCCGGTGAGCATCGACGGAGAGGAGATCAGGGCTGAATGCAGGTTTACACCGGAGAAGGATGACGGAACGGTGGAAATGAGATTTCCGTCCTTCCGGTTTCGGCTCCGGGAGGATGAAACAGATGCGGCATATACCTATGTTGTATTCGAGGAGGTCTATCTGAATACAAAGGATCCTGTGACCGGAGAGGAAACGGAGATTCTTGTGGGGGTTCATAAGGATGTGAATGATGCCGGTCAGACAGTGTCCGGACAGATGGTACGGGAACCGGAGCCGGAGGAAGAGACACCGGAGCCGGATGATGACACACCGGAGCCGGATGTGGATACGCCGATGCCGGAGGTGGATCGACCGGAGCCGGAGACGGAGGAAACAAAGCCGGAGCCGGAGACGGAGGCGCCGAAGCCGGAGCCGAAGACGGAGGCACCGAAGCCGGAGCCGAAGACGGAGGCACCGAAGCCGGAGCCAAAGACGGAGGCACCGAAGCCGGAGCCTAAGACAGAGGCACCGAAGCCGGAGCCTAAGA
>CADBOW010000129.1 GCA_902796375.1 uncultured Lachnospiraceae bacterium
AGTACGGGCTGCCTGGAAATCTCATGGGATACGGATGCACTGGCGGTGATCAGCCGGGACGGGACTGTACGACGGGAAGAGCTGGAGAAATCGTGCAATGTGGATATTACAGCGACACTCAGCGACGGGATCCGGACGAAGGCGGTTCATTTCCGTGCAACCGTGATTCCAGTAACGGAAACGGAGACAGCAATCGAAAAGGCGCTTCGGGAGCTTTCCAGGATGGAGAAAGCTGATAGGGAAGAAACTGTGTTTCAGCTGCCGGAGCAGTTGGAGGGTGTCACCATTCAAGAGAAGAAACAGGATCTTCGGGAGATGATTTGCAAATTCTATCCGATCCTGATCTTTGTGGCGGGAGCACTGTTCCTTCTGCATGAATCCAGGGAGAAGGAGAAGCTGAAGGACAGAGAAGTATGCCTGGGAGATGTGTTCTATCGTTTTGTGAAACGGCTGACGCTGCTGCTGGGAGCAGGAGAGTCCCTGAAGGATTCCCTGCTGACGGCAGCCACTGTGGAGGAGAGGTTTCTGGTTCCGGAGGTCCGGTATGCGGTGAACCGGATAGAGACAGGCATGTCGGAGTCCAAAGCATATGCGGAGCTGGGACGGGGATTGGGGCTGCAATCCTATGTGCGGCTTTTTTCCACCATCAGTACGGCTGCGCCCAGAGGCAGCAGTCAGTTGTTGAATCTGTTGGAACAGGAGGTGAAGGATGCGGAGGCAGAGGCGAAGGAAAATGCCAGAAGAAAAGGTGAACAGGCTTCACAGAAGCTTCTGCTTCCCATGATCGTGTTACTCATTGTTGTGATCGGGATAGTACTCTATCCGGCCATCGCCGGTATGTGACATGAAAGGAGAGGCTGAATGGAAGAGAAAAAGGAAAGCAGGGAACTGATCGATACCTTTGGAAATGACAGGGGTGTGGCGGCCGTAGAGGTGATTTTGATCCTGGTGGTTCTGATCGCGCTGGTGATCATCTTTCGGGATCAGATCACATCACTGGTTACTTCCATCTGGAAGAGCATAAACGGAGATGCGAAGAAACTTCTGTAGTATAGAGTATCTACAGGCATGGTGTTCTGCAGAGAAAATGTCTGCAGAGAAAGCGTTCCATGGAGACAGGTTCTAAGGGTGAGCGCTCCGTCCTGTAAGCATCTCCGGTCCGAAAGGTCCGGTGTTATTTTCAAGGAGGTTGGAGAGAGCATATGGGTAATCGAGGGTATGTAACGGTATTTCTTACTTTGATCCTGAGCGTTCTTTTGATGCTGGTGGTTGCAGTGTACTCACTGGTGGATCTTTCCTGTGCGAAGGGAAGATCGGCTGCAGCTCTGCGCAGTGCCATGTCCGGCGTCCGGGCAGACTACGACCGGTATCTGTTTGAACAGTACCATGTGCTCTTTCTGAACAAGAACCAGAAGGGAGAAGGGCAGGCCGGGATCGAAGAGAATGTTCAGAAACGGCTGGAGGATAATCTGGGAGATGAATATACCGTGGAGGATGTGGTGCTGAACGGAACCACCGGAATCCTGGATGATGACTGCGCGGAATTCCGGCGACAGGTTAAGGATGCATCCGCCTATCTTGCGGCGGATAAGGGAGTGGATGTTCTGAAGGAGAAGGTGAACGGTGAAGATGAGGCCCTGTCGAAGGAGGATATGGACGGGCTGAATATGGAACGTGATAAAAAAACAAAGAAGAAGAAAGGAGATCAGGACCCGCGAAAATATACGAAGGCCGTGAATAGGGTAGGGGTGGCATATTGGATCCTTCCGGAAAATGTGACCTTCAGCGATTATACCATAGATGCAAAGAAGCTTCCCTCCGAAGGGAAGTCCGGAAAGACCGCCTTTTCCGTCAACGCCAGCTTTAACAGCATGATCCGGTTTAAGCAGGAGGCATCCCAGAGCGGCGGGTGGCTGGAGAGTGCCACACAGGAAGGCGCAGGTCTGATCTATGCGGCCAACTGCTTTAACTGCCTGACCGATACGGTACAGGAGGGAACGCAGATGAAGATGGAGATCGAGTATCTGATCGCAGGGAAAAGCACGGATTCGGAGAACTATAAATCCGTGATCGATCAGATCACTGCCATACGGACCATCTGTAATTTTGCCTATATTCTGCGGGATGCATCCAAGATGGCAAGATTATCTGCCCTTGCATGGTCGGTGACATGGTATTTTCCTCCGGCTCAGCCGGCCATCAAGTATCTGCTGGCAGCTGCATGGTCATATACCGAAGCGGTAGCGGATGTATATCGTCTGGTCCGCGGGAAGAAGATCCCTTATTTAAAAAGTGCGGAAACCTGGGTGACGGACCTGGACGGACTGGCGCATATGGATGAACTGATGGGAGACGGGGATTCGGAGGAATCCGGAGATGAGTCCGGATTGGATTATGAAGAATATCTGATGATCCTTCTGGCTCCGCGGATGAATACGGCATATTACAGGATGCTGGATCTGATGCAGATCAATGCGAATCTGAAGGCGGGAGGCGAGTCGGATTATTTCGATTTGAAAAATGCCATTACGGCATTCGGGGTCACCACAGAGGTTGATTATGGAGGGTATGGATTTCGCGTGGAAAGCGAGATCGGATACTGACAGGATGCGGATGAACTCCGGAGGGTGCATTTTCATACGAAAAAATACAAAAAAGCCTCTTCGGGAGTCGTACCCGGGAAATGCACCGCCCGGAGTTCATCGTAATGCCGGGCCCCGGTATATGGGGCGGGAGGGAAGCTATGACGGAATGCGGGAATAACAGAGGATCTGCAGCGGTGGAAGCTTCCATAGCCCTGCCCATATTCCTCTTCGTGCTGCTGTTTTTCTTTCATTTACTGCAGGTACAGACGGTACGTCAGGTGGTATATGAGGCTGGGGTGGAAGCGGCAGAATATGTGGCGGAATACTGTTATCTTCACCAGGAGATGAAGGACCTTCTGGAGGGAGAAACATCGGTGGAGGATATGGGCCGGGACCGGCCGAAGGAAGCGATAAAACAGAAGGCGGGCCTGGTGGACAGCGCCACGCTGCTTGCCATTGCCACGGCTCATCTGCAGAAATCATTGGATGAGCCGGCACTGGTGGAGAAATATATCAAGGGAGGGGCCTCCGGGATCTCTCTGATCGGATCGATGCTTCCCG
>CADBOW010000130.1 GCA_902796375.1 uncultured Lachnospiraceae bacterium
ATAACCTACGCCTCGACCCTGAGGTCTCCCGTAGCAACCTCCGTTTCCACGCTATCAATGTCACAGCAAACGAAATTATAACAAAGCATTCTCCGGAATGCAAGCTTTTTTTTATTCATTTTTCAGGCTTTTCGACGCATGTTCATAAATAATTCACACATATTTACAAATTGTTCATATATGTAATTGCATTACACGGATAAAAATGGTAAAATAATCCTACATATATCTAATTGTTTGGACACTTAGAAGGTAAGGTGACGCCTATGACAAAAAAGACTAACAAGGGTTTCTCGCTGGTAGAGCTCGTCATCGTAATCGCGATCATGGCAATATTGGCGGCGGCCATCGCGCCGGCCCTCCTCCGTTATATCGCAAAATCAAGAAAAGCAGTCGATATCGAGACAGCACAGACCATCTATGAGGCAGCCAATCTGGCATCCGCAGGTTCCAATGATGATGCCATGACAGGCTGGTATATCTCCTCGGACACAAAGAACGGTAAATCCGTCGGTCGTTCCGATGTCACGAACGAAGGGCATAACATTGCGATTGACAAAGGCAAAGCGAAAGATTACACCGTATCTGTTGTGGCCTGGGCCCGCGGTATTGATTACAACGGCTGGCAGAATGCTCAGTTCAAGGGCGTTCTTGATAATAACGTAAACGATATCAAGGACAGCCTTTACTATCAGCAGTGCTTCACAAATGAGTTCCTGATGAACCTCGGACATAATGAAGGCGTAAATGCCACCTATCAGGGCGCCGGCAATAACAACTATGACGGTAAGCGTGATACCACCATGGAATTCCGTTACAAGCAGGATGCCGGCATGGGAAAGCCGGAGTGCTGGATCCTTGTTATCCGAAACGATAACTATAAGCCTGAGGTCTGGATCGGCGACAAGCGAATCAACGCCGGTTCCACCGGATCCGTTCGTCCCATTTACAGACTGTATCCGGATCCCTGCGCTGAGTACAGGGAGTGATAATAGCCGGGTGAAGAGAAACAGCGATGGACATTTAATCATGTTCATCGCTGTTTTTGTTTTCCTAATAAATGTTTCTCTTAATGATCCTCAGTCACTCAGTCAAAGGTGATCCTTCCGCTGGCTCCGCAGGGAAGTACCAGGCCGTTGGAAGATACCGGAAGTCCGATCTCTTCGGCGGAAACCGTTCCCTTCCTGCCCTTCAGCACTGCCGTATGCAGCATATAGGACAGAACCGCCGGCTGAAGACCTGTCGTATAGGAATTGATCAGTAAGAACAGTGGGGCATCGCTGAGAAGCTCACTGCATTTCTGCAAAAGCGGGAATACAAGCTCCTCCAGCTTCCAGAGTTCTCCCTTCGGTCCCCTTCCGTAGGACGGAGGATCCATTATGATGGCTTCATACTTCCGTCCCCGGCGGATCTCCCGCTCCACGAATTTCATGCAGTCATCCACCAGCCACCGGATCGGTGCTTCCTCCAGGCCGCTGGAAACCGCATTTTCCTTCGCCCAGGTTACCATCCCCTTGGAGGCATCCACATGGGTTACCGCTCCGCCTGCAGCCGCGGCCGCTATGGTGGCCCCGCCGGTATAGGCAAAAAGGTTCAGGACACGGACCTCCCGTCCCGCTCCCTTCGCCTGCCGGATCAGGGGATAAAACCAGCTCCAGTTCACTGCCTGCTCCGGGAAAAGTCCCGTATGCTTGAAGGCAAAGGGTTTAAGGTGAAATGTAAGTGTACAGTCCCCGTCAGACGCCTTCTGCCCCGCTCCGATCTGATACTGTATAGTCCATTCCTTCGGAAGATCGTGGAATTCCCATTCTCCTCCTCCGGACTTGCTTCTGTGGTAATGTCCGTTCAGTTTCTTCCATTCCGGAAGCTTCTTCTCCGTACTCCAGATCACCTGGGGATCCGGCCGGCGCAAAACATACCTGCCCCACCGTTCCAGCTTCTCACCCTCGGAGGAATCCAGGACCTCATAGTCCTTCCAACCGTCTGCAATCCACATATCGGCTCCTTTTTAATACAGGGACGGTCCCAGCGAACCGTCCCCGAACATTTTTATAAGATGATACCATTGCACAGAAAGTGTGTGCTGCGGTATCCGTTTCATTATTTCGTTGATACTATCTTGAAAATCTTCCGAAATCCTCCCGACTGACCCTTATACAGCGCCATGGCCTTATAAACACGCCCGGCAAAGATCACAAGCGCCAGAGACAGGACCACCAGAATCAGAACACCGGCAACTGCTATCGGAGTACTGATCGCACCCAGCAGAAGTCCCGTCGGCAGGATCAGTGCTGCAGTGAACGGAACGAGGAACAGCCATGTGGGCGCCGAATGAACATCCGCCCCCTGTGTCAGAACCAGGAAATAGGAAATCAGCATGATCACGACGAAAATACCCTGATTGCTGGCCGCCTGCTCCTGTGTACTGGAGATGGAACCTGCAAACGCCGCAAAGGACGAATACAGAAGAATACCGAATATCAGCACGATCAGTGCCACGATCACCGGAATCGGCCGGAACAGATCCATGGAACCGAGGCTCTTCAGGAATATATTCACGGAGGAATGCGAATCCGGGAATACCTGATCCGAAATAAGCACTCCTGCAAATACGCCGCCCACCAGGCATATGATCCAGCTAAAGAACTGCAGCAGTCCCGCCGAAAGTACACCGGTCAGCTTTCCGAAGATCATCGCCTCCGGCTTCACGGAGATCAGCAGCGTATCCATCAGCTTGGAGGATTTCTCCATAACGATGTTCTTTGTGATGCTTGCGCCGTATGCCAGAACCACGAAATACATGATCATACAGATCAGCATGGTGATGATCACACTGAACGCATCGCGGATCCTCTCGTTGTTCTGCTCATTTGCCTTGGATTCATCCTGGAAGAGGCTGGTTCCGGACGCCCATCCGCTCTTATCAAAGCCATCGGTTTTGAAAGCCATGGATAATTCCGCCACATCATTCATATCGATGCCCCGGGCAAGGACCACAAACATCATATCCATATTCTTTATGGCATCGAAGTAATTCTTCACTTTCTTCGAGTCCAATGATGAATTCGGCGGCATTACGATATCCGCGTCGAGGGTATCCTTCTCTCCCTTCGATATATAGAGCACGAAGGAGGTCTTTTCACCCGCATCTGCAATCTGCTTCAGCCCGTCTTCTACGGAAGGTACCGTAACATAGGTTATATCCGCATAGCCTTCGCCGTTTACTTTTTTCATCAGATCGAAGTTCACATTCTCAGCTGCTTCATCTACCACATAGATCTTATCTGCGCCGCAGGACAGGATCGCATTTTCCTTATTATCTGTCGAATTTGCCGCGATGAGCATCAGTACCCCGATGGGGATCAGAAAGAGCAGGACGGCAAATGTGATGGTCAGTGCCTTATATCCCTTCTGACTTACCTGATTATGGAAGGTGAACTTGAATACCTTATTAAAATTCTTAAACATATCGTCACCTCCTAGTACTTCGCTGCAGCAAAGATCGAAGAAAGCTTCGGCTTGCTGGAATCACTGAGCAGCAGGTTACGATAAGTCTTTGCCGCAAGTATTACGAGTCCGATCAGAATAGCGATCTGGATCGCAAAGGACAGCAGCAGGATCTCCAATCCGACACGACCGCCGATATATGCCGCCGGTGCCGTAAAGAAGGAAAGCGGCGGAACCAGAGCGGACAGCGTCGCGTACTCCGGTTTCATACTGATCAGGATCGCACCCATATATCCCAGCATCGTGATCGTGGTGACCACAGTAGTCGCATTCTGCTGATCCTCAACCTTTCCGCAGGCAGAACCCAGAATCCCGCTCAAAACTCCGAAGGAACAGAGTGCCAGGAAGATTTCCACCACCTGAATGATCATTCCCTTTACACCATGGCTGGTGAAGATTGCGAAATTGACACCACCCTGATTCAGGTTCGAGAGATCCAGTTCCATCACCCGGGTCATGATCAGCTCCGAGATGTATGCACAGCACACGCCCAGTATAATGGTACATGCTACAAAACTGAGCATGCCAAGCACCTTTCCCATAAGAAGCGCCATGGGACGAACACTGACAAGCAGCGACTCTGCCAGCTTCGACTGCTTCTCCTCATTGACTGAGGTTATGATGTAGCTTGCCGCAAGAGACGCCACGATGATCACGATCATTGAGAAGCCGAGAACCAGTCCGTTATACTCGCCGGCGCTCATGGTCTGATTCTTCTCATCCTTATACTCCTGTTCACTCAGGACCGACCCGGTGGTTACTCCGGAGGCAAGGGATTTCAGAGCGTTCTCATCCAGCTTCATCTGCGTCTGGCGGAAGGCTTTAAATCTCGCTTCCACATATTCCGTCGCACGATCCAGACTCTTTATGCTCACCTTCGAATCATCGGCGATGATGCCGTTGATCTCATAGGTGGTGCCCACGGGAGTGATGATCACAAGAATATCCTTCTCCCCCAGCCCTGCCAGCAGCTTGTCTCTGGTAGAATCCGCGGAATTAAGGAATTTTACATTTTCCGATTTGATCGCATTCTTCGGTCTGTTCCCCATATCCGGAACCGACTCCATCGCCGTATCAAACTGGTATTTTGTTTCGTTATAGACGATCAGGTTATCAGCCTCAACATTATCCAGGCTTGCTTCCGTCCTCTGCTTTGCACTCTCGCTGGATTTGGTCATCATATACATAAGCGGCTTCATCATACCCATCATCAGGATCATGACGATCGCCGTCACGATGAAGCTCTTATTCTTCAGCGTCTGCATGAAGGTGAACCGGAAAACCTTGCCGAAGCCTGTGAGACTGTAGATATTTTCCTTAGTGCTCTGCTGTTTCACTGACTTCCTCACCTACCTCTCTTACAAAAATCTCATGAAGCGTAAGCTCGGCGAGATCAAATTTGACCACCGGGATATTCTTCTCGATCAGACGCTTCAGCAGCTGATTGGCCTGTTCATCACCGGTTACACGGATCTTATATTCATTTTCCTTCTCCGTGATGATCTCAGCACCCACTGCCTGAATCTCGGCGGAAACATCCTGCTCCACCTTCAGACTCAGATTCACACGGCCGAAGGACTTCTTGATATCATTCAGATTTCCGGACAGAACCACCTTCGAGCGATGAAGGATCGTGATATCGGTACAGAACTCCTCAACAAACTCCATCTGGTGGCTGGACATGATGATATATTTGCCCGCAGCGATCTGCTCACGGACAACCTCCTTCAGAATATCGGCATTGACCGGGTCCAGACCGGAGAAGGGCTCATCCAGCACGATCAGCTCCGGATCGGACAGCAGCGCGATCAGGAACTGGATCTTCTGCTGATTACCTTTTGACAGCTGGTCTGCCGTCTTCGGCTTTGCCTTCTTCTTTCTGGCAAAAGCAGAACTCGTTGCAGACGCCGTTCCCTCCTCATGCATATATGCGGCAGCTTCCTTCCTTTCAAGCTCGGCCGCCTTCTCGGGATAGAGGTACTCCTCTACCTTAAGACGCTCTGCCCAGTAAGCGATCCGGTCCGTCAGAGTCTGTCCGGTTACGCCGCGAAGTTCACCGAAATACCGGATCTGATCCATCAGTGAATACTTGGGATAGAGACCTCTCTCCTCAGCCAGATATCCGATATTGCAGGTATCGAAATTGAGCGGGCCGCCATTCCAGGTAACCTCTCCCCCGTTCCGCTCCAGCATTCCGAGTGTCATTCGGATCGTAGTACTCTTTCCTGCTCCGTTACTTCCCAGCAGCGCATACACACCGGGGCCGGGCAATTCGAAGGAAATGTGATCTACGACCACCCTATCTCCATACTTCTTAAATAAATCCTTTACAACCAGTCCCATCCTTCACCTTTCCCTTTCACTATATTTCTATTCTGCATCCCAGATCCGTTCATTCATCGGTACATACTCTTTATGCATACCTACATATTTATATGCAGGACGAATGATCTTCCCTTTATTTACAAGCTCCTCGATCCTGTGTGCGCACCAGCCGGAGATCCGGGCTATGGCGAACAGCGGAGTAAAATACTCCATCGGAATCCGTAGCATAGTATACACGAACCCACTGTAAAAATCAACATTCGCGCAGACCGGCTTCTTCATATCACGGTTCTTCATGATCAGATCCTTTGCGATCTTCTCTACCCGGTCATACAGCGCAAATTCCTTTTCGAAGCCCTCCTCCACGGAAAGCTTCCTTGCGTATTCCTTCAGAATGACGGCCCGCGGATCGGACTTTGTATAGACCGCATGTCCCAGTCCGTAGATCAGTCCGGAGCGATCGAAGCCCTCCTTATCCAGAAGCTTCTGCAGATATGCCTTCAGCTCCTTCTCATTTTCCCAGTCGGAAATGTTGGCCTTCAGATCCGCAAACATCTGCTGCACCTTCAGGTTGGCACCACCATGGCGAGGTCCCTTCAGGGAGCCGAGGGAGCCGGCCACCGTAGAGTAGGTATCGGTTCCCGTTGTGGAAATGACATGTGTCGTGAAGGTGGAGTTGTTACCTCCGCCATGCTCTGCGTGGAGTACCAGACAGATATCCAGCACCTGCGCCTCCAGCTCGGTATATTTCGGATCCGGCCGCAGCAGCCGCAGGATATTCTCCGCCGTGGAAAGCTCCGGCTTCGGGCGGTGCACCACCAGACTGGAATCCAGGAATTTATGCCTGTAGCTCTGATATCCGTACGCCGCAATGACCGGGAAACGGGCGATCAGGCTCAGTGACTGTTCCAGAATATGCTTTACCTCAATGGAATCCGGATCCTCATCATAGGAATAGAGTGTCAGCACACATCGCTGCAGCACATTCATGATATTTCGGCTGGGAGCCTTCATGATCACATCCCGGTTAAAATTCTCCGGCAGCGGACGAAGCTGGCCCATGACACGCATGAACTCGTCCAGCTGCTGCTCTGTGGGAAGTTCACCGAACAGAAGGAGAAATGTAGTTTCTTCAAATCCATGCTTGGATCCGTGGAAGCCCTTCACCAGATCCTTCACGCTGTATCCCTGATAATAAAGCTCTCCCTCGATGGGAATCCGTTCCCCGTTCTCCACACGGAATCCGTTCACATCCGAGATCTCGGTCAGTCCCGTCAGAACGCCCTTACCGTTGGAATCACGGAGTCCCCGCTTCACGTCATACTGGGAATACAGACGCTGATCGATCTGACCCGCATCCGCACAGAATTCCACATATTTATCCACCAGATCCTTCATTTCTTCACTATTGATCATAAAACCGAATCTCCTTTTTCTATCTACCTGCGCCTGTGTCTTCCGGGCCGTCCCGATTCCGGAACCGGTTCCGGCTCCAGAGCCCCCGGGATATCTATATCAAATACATAATGATTAAATCCGTTTATGACGCGGGTCTCCCCGAAGGTATCCTCCCGCTTCAGGTCCTTTCCGTAATTCAAATGGACATGCCCGTGCAGAAAGAGCAGGGGATGATACTTCTCCATCAGGTCACGGAAGACCTGAAATCCATGATGCGGAAGATCCTCTTCATCATTCAGATCCTTGGCCGGCGAATGGGTGACCAGAATATCAAATCCCTTTCGCCGCAGGAGCTTCACCTTCAGCCGCCGTACCCTTCCCCGCATCTGGCTCTCCGTATATTGAAACCCGGTGAAGTTGTAACACATACTTCCTCCGAGCCCCAGGATCCGGACCCCCCGATATACATAGATATCATCATCGATGCAGATACAGCCTTCCGGAGGCGTATCCTTATAGCAGCCGTCATGATTTCCGTGCACGTAAAGAACAGGCACCTTCGCATATGTCGCCAGAAACGACAGATACTGAGGCGCAAGATCCCCACAGGAAATGATCAGATCGATCCCATCCAGTTTTGATTTTTCAAAATAATCCCACAGATATTTCGATTCAATATCAGAGATTACCAGGATCCTCATCTTCATCCTTGCGTACACCCTTCAACTCAACGATGGACCTCGCCTTCTCCTTCAGCGAGTTCACGTCCGGTATTTCTCCGGCAACATTATCCAGCAGCCAGTTCATGTTCATGATGTCCATTACCTGGAGTGATTCTCCCTCCCGGCAGCGGATCTGTCCCTCCTGATCCCTCAGTTCCCCGCTGAAGAGATCAAATCGTTCCTCCGTGATCTCACGTTTCATCAGCTCGATCAGCCGGGCCGACGCCGCAGGCACCTTCTCCGACAGGATCACGTCGATCACTCCGGAGGACAGACCCCACCAGTAATTGATGGCCTTGTCCTCTGCGGGAGAATCGGTCTTCTCCCACGTTCCGTCGATGATCAGGCGGAGCAGCTTCTCATACAGAACGCCCCAGTTGATGACCGGCATGGCTATATTGATCGGCTGATTCTCTGTCAGCTTATACATTCCGAACTTTCTGGAGGCGTGCCGGGGCGTGATCATATCCTGATCGGAAATATAATCGATCCCGTCATTATAAAAGCTTCGATACAATGCCTCACGGGAGATATCATCTTTTTTCGTCGTCCATTCCACCCGAACTTCGATCCCCGGATTCACCATACGGGCTCCCAGCGCAAATGCATTGATGCCGGCTGTGATTCCGTAAATGGGATAGTCCGCCAGATATCCGACCCGGTTGGAATCCGTCAGGATCCCCGCCAGCATTCCGGAGAGGAATTTTGCCTCATACACCCGGGCATAGTAGGTCCGGATATATCGATGGTTGGTATTCAGGGAACAGTTCAGTACCTTCACCTCCGGATGCGCTACCGCCACCTTCAGGCTGGCATTGATCTGCTGGGCCGTGGTGGTAAAGAACACCTTCGTCCCTTCCTTCTCGATCAGCTCCTCCATGGCTTCCACCGTCTTCTCTTCCGTATCCGCCGTGGTGATCTTCAGTGTCGTGATCGTATTTCCGAACTTATCCTTCACATAGTTTCTTCCAAGCTCATGGGCATACAGCCAGTCGGAATTGGAAGGATCCCGGTCATAGATAAATGCCACATTCAGCGGTTTGGCCTCCGAAGGCTCCGACTTCAGCACACGCTTCAGAAGCGTGGGTCTGGTCTCCGGCGGCTTCATGGCCACATCCACCTCGGAATTCTGATTCATCATCAGGAATTCCTTCCACATTTTCGTGATGGCTTCCTTGACCTCGATGCCGCTCATATTCAGAACGGTTTCATAATTATACACACCGATCATGGCCAGGAAGGCATCTCCGGTGGTGATCTCCGTCAGTTCCTTTCCGTCTTTTTCCTCAAATGCCTTTGAGAATTTATAATAGGCCGAGGTCAGATTCTGAACCTGCTCGTCGGTCCAGGTAAGCTCCGGCGCCTTTACATCCGTATCGGTGGCCTCCAGGAGCTTATGGAAGTTTCCTTCCTTGGAAAACCAGATGAAATTCACGCCGGTCTTCCGATAAAAATCCATATATTCATAATAGATCCGGATCTCCGGATCATCGGTCTTCACAGGGATCTTCCGGGTAACCATGGCCGGAACGGATACGGCGTCAAAATACTTCAGTACGCTGACACGCTTGTTCCCCTCCACCACATAGTACCGGTTCAGATATTCATATACCTTGATGGGATCATGAATCCCTTCGCTCATATGTGCATCACATAATGTGGACCATTTCTGAGCAAACTCCGTCTCTTTCTCCAGGATCGGCATAAAATTATTTGCAAAGGAACTGGACCGTCCGGCATTTGCGGTTCCCACCACACGATCCAGAGGGATCGTACAGAGACCGAGGCTCAGCTCTCCCCGGATCCTGGCACCCGCCAGAAGCTCGTCAAGAACAGCGGGATGCTGCGGATTCCCGGCAGCAGCCGCTGTTTTCATTGCTTTCTCTCCCAGTTTCTTCGCTTTTTCATATTCTACGTAAGACAAGACAGTTACCTCTGATTCACTATATTCTTCTCTTCTCCGTCCAGAAATGCCTTCACATTCTGATATGTAACCTCTTTGATCTTTCGGATCGCATCATCCGACGCCCATGCGATATGGGGTGTAATGATACAGTTTTTTGC
>CADBOW010000131.1 GCA_902796375.1 uncultured Lachnospiraceae bacterium
AACTACTTTTTTCATTTTCTTGAAAAACTTTTTTCCGGCGGTTACATAACATCAGAATCCCGGGAATTATGGTAAATCAATATTAATCGGCGATACCACGGCATAGATCCGTCACCAGGAGCCGCCTCCGCCTCCACCGGAACCTCCTCCCGAGAATCCGCCTCCGGAACTGCCGCCTCCGCCGCCGGAGCTTTCCGAGGGCGATGACGTCATGGCTCTTGTAGCTGTTTCCATGGTTCGATCCATGCAGTCATGGAACGTGTACATATCATAGTATCCGCCGCCATACCAGTCCGGAGCCTGCAGCTGAATGGTCTCAAACTTCTTCATCCATGTATCTGACACTCCCAGCACATAGGTATATGGAAGAATATGGTAGAAGTACTGCGGGTTCTCCTGAACCAGCATTTCCAGCTGCTGTTTCTCGGCAACCTCCAGGAAATTCCGGAAGCCCTCAAGCCGTCCCAGCATCTGGATCCCGTAGGGGGTACGCTTCGGCATATAAATAAAGAATATGATCATTCCGCCGATACATGCCAATCCCACAAAGAACATGATCATATAGAATGTATTCTCTTCCAGAAGCGGGAAAAGCAGCACAACCGTCGGAACCAGTCCCAGGGCCACAGCAAATATGAGTCCCAAAATAAAAGAGAGACAGCCTCCGCTCTTCATCTTGCCCTTCTGCCTGCCTTTCCCCTTTCCTCCCAGGATCATACCGAAGAAGAGTGAGAAAGCTATGATGGGGAACAGCAGGAACAGTAATGTATCGATGGAATCATAGCTGACGACCGGCGGAAAAGCGATCAGAAATGCAGATGCCAGAATCATCACCATCACGAGAAATGATTTGAAGCCTGTGTTCTTCTCAAAGAGCTTATCCATGTTCTTTTTTGAATTCACATTGGTCAGGATCTTATTCGTAGTCCTGTAGAAGGAATCATACAGCTGGCCCGCTGTTACGGATTGGCGGGCTAAACTCGTATCCGAATGAAACAGGCCATCCATAAAGGTCCGTTCATTCTGGTTGTCCCCGTCATAATCCTTCAGTTTGACAAAACGGAAGGTCTGCTTCTTCCGGAACACTCCCCTCTCCTCTGTCTCCTCAATCCGGATGAAGCCCCGGTTTGCCAGATAGATCAGCAGCGAGGTCACATCCGAAGCCACAGCCCGGCCTCTGTAAAGGAAGCCTGCATCCAGGCTGCTCACACCATCCGGAGGGTAGAATTCCACCGTATCCACCACCAGATCATCCTTACCGAATTTAAACCAGAGGAAAAATGAAATAATAAGGAACAGGATCGGAAGTGAGTAACAAATGATATCCCGCAGCGAATTCTCCAGCCCGGCATCTACGAAATAGCCTTCCGGCAGCTCCAGCCGCACCGTCAGTGCCTGTCCGCTCTCCAGGATACCTTCATAGCTTCCGGTGATCTCTCTCCCGGAAACCGACCATACTACGCCGGTACTGTCAGCGGTTCTTTCCCATCCGGCGGAAAAGCCCAGCTTCTCCTTGTCAAAATCCTTGGGCATTTCGATGCTGAAGGTAATATTTCCGATGGCAGAGGTCCACTCCGATCCTACCAGATTAAAATAGAATTCGTCCTTATCCTTCAGCGGATCCCGCCCCAGATTGTAATTATACCGAATCGTATATTTTTTCTCTCCGGTAACGGTTTCATTTGCATCTCCGATCCTGATATGATATTTCCCGTCCTGAGTTTCAGCCTCAAAGGTGTCGCTCACATTCACATCGGTAACCCGGGTATGATTCTTCGTCACCGTCCCATCCTGCCGAACTACCGTATTCGATAAGGGAATATCTCTGTAAATTCCATGTCTCGCCTCATGGAACCATACCGTCAGATTCTCCGTAATATCCAGTGTATTATTTTCATTCACCTTCACGTGAATGTCATAGGCATCGATCACAAAATCCCGGTCATCGTATTTGCTGTTTCTGCTGGGTGTCTTCGGATCTGCCCCCTCTTCCGCATAGCCAACCGTTCCCGACATGATCAGAAATGCAGCCAGGATCGCAAGAAAAAGTCCTATTCTCCGAAATCGGTTCAGTCTAAATATCTTCATCCCGTGTCTTCCCCCTTCCGAACCTTCAGTCATACTCACAGCTTCACTGCAACATCCGAACGCTGTAACGGCTCTGCCTCATACATCTCCCTCGGACGAAATCCAAAGGATCTTGCGAAGAGCACGCCCGGAAATGTAATGATCGCCGTATTATACATCCGAATGACTCCGTTATAATACTTTCTGGACTGAGCGATCTCATCCTCCACCTGAAACAGCATCTCGCTGAGCTGAAGGAAATTTTCGCTGCTTTTCAGATCCGGATAGTCCTCTGCCACTGCAACCACCTGTCCCAGGCTTTTGGACAGGGCGGTATTCGTCCGGATCTTATCCGAATCCGACAGGCCGTCATAGGATCTGTTTCTGAGATCTGCGATCTCCTTCAGAGTATTCTTCTCATGGGACATATATCCCTTCACCGAATCCACCAGCTTGGGAATCAGTTCCCACCGCTTAACCAGATAGATATCCATGGTGGAAAAGGCTTCATCCGCCTTCGTATTCAGCTTCACAAAACGGTTATAGGACACCAGCGCAAGTATGATCAGCAGGAGAATGACTCCGCCTCCGATTCCGATTGCGATCCACATTTTCATTTCCTCCGTATTTGTTCCAAAACATCATATCCATTTTACAACAGAAACAGATTCAGTGCTATGTTTTTTTATCCGTCGGCGTCCTGAAGATCCGATAACCGAAGTCGCTTTAGCCCAATATGGGCTTGCCTTCCCAAGCCCAATCTGTTCTATGCAATAACTTGGGTAAGGAGGTTATGTCTATGAAGTATCAACGGATTCAGAGCCTGAGAGAAGACCAGTGTGGATTATCTACTTAACCTGACAGACGACAAGAAACCTTATCCACCAGGCAAAAAGGAAAAATAGAAATATGCCCACAGAGAGAAACAGGCCCGGAGCATTTCCGAGCCTGTTTCTCTCTTCGTTTCTGTATATTGATTTTCTTCCGTGATCGGTCCTCCGGAAAATGTCACGCCTCTGCGCCGTCCATATTGGCCAGCTTTGCCGCCTGATCTGCTGCGGTCAGGGCGTCCACAAACTCGTCCAGATCTCCGTTCAGTACATTTTCCAGCTGATAACTGGTCAGCTTGATCCTGTGATCCGTCACACGTCCCTGGGGGAAGTTGTAGGTCCGGATCTTCTCGGAACGGTCACCGGTTCCGATCTGGCTTCTTCTGGCTGCCGCCTCGGCATCATGAGCCTTCTGCAGCTCCATATCATACAGCTTGGTGCGAAGCAGAGCAAACGCCTTCGCTCTGTTCTGAAGCTGTGATTTCTCTGTCTGGCTGTAGATCACGATTCCGGTAGGTATATGTGTCAGGCGGACCGCCGAGTCGGTAGTATTGACGCACTGACCTCCATTTCCAGACGCACGCATAACGTCAATACGGATATCCTTGTCGTCGATCTCCACGTCAACCTCCTCAGCCTCCGGCATGATCGCAACGGTTGCCGTAGATGTATGGATCCGTCCGCCGGACTCCGTCTCCGGCACACGCTGTACGCGGTGAACTCCGCTTTCATATTTCAGCTTGGAATAGGCTCCCTTTCCGGTGATCTCGAAGACCACTTCCTTGAAGCCGCCGATCCCCGTCTCCGTTCCGGAGGTGATATTCGTCTGCCACCGGAAATGATCCGCATACTTCTGATACATACGGAACAGCTCACCTGCGAAAAGAGCCGCCTCATCTCCGCCGGCTCCGGCACGAATCTCAACCACAACGCTCTTATCATCATTCTCATCCTTGGGAAGCAGAAGGATCTTCAGATCATGCTCGCAGGCTTCGATCCGCTTCTTTGCGTCCGAAAGCTCCTCCCGGGCCATTTCCTTCATTTCCTCATCGGATTCTTCATTAATGATCATAAGACTGTCTTCCACATCCTGCTGAGCCTGCTTATATTCCTGATATTTCTCCACTATGGGAGTGATATCACTCTGTTCCTTCATCAGCCTCTTAAAGCGGGCCTGATCATTTACAACATCCGGTTGTGACAGTTCTTCCCGGATCGCCTCCAGCTTCTCCACCAGTTCTTCTAAACGGTCGAACATTTTAGTTCCTCCCTCGATCTCTATCTCACTAAAATCCCCCGCTGCACGCAGCGGGAAATGATCTGCCTAGTTCTTCGTGTGTTCTCGGTCTGTTCTTCGCCTGTTCTTCCTGTGTTCCCGGCCTGTTCCTCGTCTGTTCTTCAGTTATTCCTGAATTCTTCTTCCGATAACAACCCGGTCCAGTCCGGCATAGTCTCTGAAGCGCCGGACATCCGTGAATCCGTTCTGCTCCATAAGCTCCGTTACCGCTTTCCCCTGATCATATCCGATCTCCAGAGCAACCTGTCCCTCCGGCATCAGATAATCTCCCGCTTCCGCCAGGATCCTCCGATAGAAGGAAAGTCCGTCTCCTTCATCGGTCAGCGCGATCCTCGGATCGTGCAGCCTCACCTCCGGCATCAGCTCCTCCATATCCTTTACGGAAATGTAGGGCGGATTGGACAGGATCAGATCAAAGCTCTGTCCTGAAAGCCCGGAATAAAGAT
Organism: uncultured Lachnospiraceae bacterium; assembly: GCA_902796375.1. GTDB lineage: Bacteria > Bacillota > Clostridia > Lachnospirales > Lachnospiraceae > Eubacterium_Q. The sequence continues at coordinate 4,641 of CADBOW010000131.1, forward strand.
CGGACTCCGTCACTGTAACCTCCGCCTTCAGAAGAGCCGCATTTTCCTTAGCCAGGGCCAGGGCATCCGGAGAGATATCCGTAAGAACGCCCTCGTCCTCATATCCCTTCCTTCTCCTCTCCAGCAGGAAAGTGATCCCGATACAGCCGCTTCCGGTGCAAAGATCCAGAAAACGAACAGCCCTGTCCGGTGCCAGTTCTAACGCATGCTCCACCAGATGCTCCGTATCACTCCTGGGGATCAGTACATTTTCACGCACCTGAAACATATATCCGTAAAAGCAGGTTTCCCCAATGATGTGCTGCAAAGGGATCCTTTCTGCCCTTTTCCGAAGGAAGGTCCGGTAGCATTCCTCCGCTCCGTCTTCCAGCGGCTGATCCGGATTTCCCATGATCTTTGCCAGGCTCTTCCCGGAAGCATGCTGCAGCAGTGCATTTGCATCATATTCATAATCCGGCACTCCGGCGGTCTGCAGCTGCTGCCTGCCGAAATGCAAAGCTTCCGATAATGTCATGCTGCCCTCACATACTGCTATTCAAAGGAATTATTCCGTACACATTCCAGATATTCACGCACATCGATCACCTGCTCCACCGCCCAGATGGCCACCTCAGCCATGGACAGATCCGGCTCCTTTGTGGTAAGTCTCTGAACCCAGAGTCCCGGTGCGGACATGATCCTGGAGCATGCATTTTCATGCCGTCCGGCATACTGAAGCACCTCGTAGGACAGACCTGCGATCACCGGGATCAGAAGGATCCGGGACAGAAGTCTGAGCCACATGATCTCCGTATGCACAAACATAAACACTATGATACTGATGATCATTACTATAAATACAAAGCTGGTCCCGCAGCGCTTGTGGAAGCGGGTATGCTTCAGTACATTTTCAGGCGTCAGATCATCCCCTGCCTCCAGGCAGTTGATGGCCTTATGCTCCGCCCCGTGATACATGAAGGTGCGTTTGATCTCCTCCACTCTGGAAATGATCGCAACATAAGCAAGGAAAATGAGCAGCCGGAGAATACCCTCCGACAGATTCGCAACCCACTGCTGATCTGTCAGCTTCAGCAGAAGTCCTCCCAGGAAGGACGGAAGCAGAACGAAGAGCCCGATGGCAAAGATCAGGGACACCAGCAGCGTTCCGATCATATACCCCTTATTTTCCTTCTCTTCCTTCGCCTTTTCTTCCTCCGTTTTCTCCGAGCGAAGCTTCTTCTCCGGAGCCGTACCCGACTTTCCCGCTTTCCCGGCCGGAGTTTCCTCTTCATCCTCGAAATACTCCGAGGAATGCATCAGTGTCTTGATCCCGATATAGAGCGATTCTATGAAATTAATGATTCCCCGGAGGATCGGAACCCGTTGCAAACCTTTCCGCTCGCATAAGGAACGGTAAGGGGTCACCTCCACGGCCACCTCTCCGTCCGGTTTCCGAACAGCCAGAGAATAGCTTTCCGGGCCCTTCATCATGATCCCTTCCAGCACAGCCTGTCCACCGATCCGTACCTGTTTCATATATTCTCCCGTTACTGATCCGGATGATCATCCGGCAACAGCTCATGATCAGATTATGTGAAAAAAGGCTGAGACCTTCCGTCTCAACCTTTCTTCCAAGTCTGTATACTACTGAACGCCATACTTCTTGTTGAACTGTTCAATACGTCCGCGTGCCTTAGCAGCCTTCTGTGTACCGGTGTAGAAGGAATGGCACTTGGAGCAGATTTCCACGTGGATCTCTTTCCGTGTAGAACCTGTCACAAACTCATTTCCGCAGTTGCAGACAACCTTTGTCTGATAATAATCCGGATGAATTCCATCTCTCATTTCGTCAACTCTCCTTTTCCATGCGAAGCCCCGTGATGACACGCATCCGCCGGCTTCTGATCCTATATAAGACTCTACATACCGCACGGATGGGTATGCCTCGATCCTATACCAGCAACGTTACATATTTTAACATAGCACCAAATGAAATGCAAGCACTATTTTTCCCTGTCTGCTCTTTTCACCCGGTAAGCAACCGCCATGGCTCTGCCGGGGAATTGCTGATACGATCAGCAGATCACATACTACCGAATCGTTCGCGAGAACACCTTCCTGGCATAATCCAGGAATTCCATATTATTCCGGGTGCGGCCGAAGAGCTTGATGATATCCTCTGTGGCTTCCTCCGACTTGGTTCCCCGCAGCTGCTGGTGCATGAGATCCAGCACCTCCCTTTCATCATTGGAAAGCAGCAGATCATCCCTCCGGGTTCCTGATTTCGCGATATCAATGGCCGGAAATACTCTTCGCTCCGAGAGACTCCGATTCAGGACCAGCTCCATATTTCCTGTGCCCTTGAACTCCTCGAATACCACATCATCCATCCGGCTTCCGGTTTCGATCAAAGCAGTGGCCAGGATCGTAAGGCTTCCGCCTTCCCGCATATTTCTGGCCGCTCCGAAGAATTTCTTCGGCATGTGAAGTGCCGCCGGATCCAGACCGCCGGACAGCGTCCTTCCGCTGGGGGATACCGTCAGGTTATATGCTCTTGCAAGACGGGTCAGGCTGTCCAGAAGGATCACCACATCCTTCCCCGATTCAACCATACGTTTTGCCCGCTCGATCACCATTTCCGAAACCCGCTTATGATGCTCCGGCAGCTCATCAAATGTGGAGTAGATCACCTCCGCATTCGATGCAGTGATGGACTCCTTAATATCCGTAACCTCCTCCGGGCGCTCATCGATCAGAAGCACCAGCACATGGACCTCCGGATATGCTACGCTGATCCGCTTGGCGATCTGCTTCAGCAGTGTGGTCTTTCCTGCCTTCGGCGGAGATACGATCATACCTCTCTGTCCCTTTCCGATAGGAGAAAACAGGTCCACGATCCGAAGAGATACCGGTGCTCCGGTATAATCCAGGCGGATCCTGTCATCCGGGAAGACCGGTGTCAGACTTTCGAAGGGTTTCCGCTTCATGACCTGGGACGGGAACAGTCCGTTGACCGATTCGATATATAGCAGTGCCTGAAACTTCTCCGTCTGCTGCATCCTCTTCCGGATAGGTCCGGAAATGATATCTCCGGTCTTCAGACCGAATTTCCGGATCTGTGCCGGAGACACATAAATGTCCTTCTCTCCGGGCATATAGTTGTCACTCCGGATAAATCCATATCCCTCCGGCATCACCTCCAGGATCCCGTTCGCCTGACTTCCGCTGGAAAGTGCCGGGTTATACTCCTGACCATCATATACCAGGGCTCTTGCTTCTTTCGGTTCGGAGGGGACGATCTCCATCCTGTCATCCTGTGCTTCCGGCTGCTTCTCCACCACCGCCGGAACCTCCTGTTTTCTGGCTACGATTTCGGCTTTCCTCTCCGTTTTTACTGCATTCGTAGTCTCTGATGCAGCTTCCGCAGGCCGGCCGTTCTTTCCGGCTGCAGCCTCCGTTCTGCCGCGCTTACCTGCAGCAGACTCCGTCTTGCCGCCCCGCCTGGCCGCTGCGTCTGTCCTGCCTCTCTTCTGCTGTGCAGCCTCTGTCCTGCCGGCCTTCTGCTGTGCGGTCTCTGCCTTGTCGCTCTTCTGCTGTGCGGCCTCCGTCCTGTCGCTCTTCTGCTGTGCAGTCTCCGACTTACCTGCACTCTGCCGCGGAGCACGTCCGCCCGCCTTCTTCGGTGCAGCTTCCTTCTTCGTCTCCTCCACCGGACGGTGCATCATTTTCTCAACATTTTCAAGAAGCTCCACCAGTTCCTTCTTCTTCATGGTGGATACATTCCGGATCCCCTTAGCCTTTGCGGCTTCCCGAAGCTCTGCAATGGTGAGTTTGTTATAATCCATAGAACCTTCCTTTCCTATAACACATATATATATACAGACTTTTCCTGTTTCGTTCCATCTTCTTCTCAAATACAAATGGGATTTGCGCCGACATGGGTCATGCGCGTTTGAATTGGTGATTACCGATTCTCAGTATATCATACTCCTCCCTATATTTCACGCACTTTTTTCCAACGGGACACTGTCAGGTAATCGTTGGCACGATTCTCATCACATAAATCGTCCTCGGTGCTTTGATACCTCAACAGAAAAAGAGCCCTGTATCACTACAGAGCCCTTAGCATTTTTAGATATCAAGGCAAACGCCCTTTTTATTAAACCAAACACCGTCAATGCAGTTTTAGGCATCTTGCATTTTGCACCGTTGTGGGGTATTCTATACGTACCCTGTCCGCGGGGCAGAGGATTTCTTATGGGGAAGGAAATTATGGACGGATTATTCTTATACAAGATCATCATTCTTTATATGCTGGACCGCATCGACGAATACACACTGACCAATACGCAGCTCACCAGCTTCATCCTGGATCGGGGCTACACAAATATGTTCAACATTCATGAGTCTCTCAGTGAAATGATCGACTCCGGTTTCATATCCGTCAGCACCATCCGCGATACCCAGCATTACAAGATCACAAATCTGGGCGAGGAGGCACTCTTCTACTTTGAAAACCGACTCCCGAATCCCATAAAGCAGGACATTCTGGACTATTTCAAGGAAGAGCGGATCAATCTGAAAAATGAATCCGAGATCTATGCGGATTACTACCCGAACGACAATCAGGAATACACCGTAGAGTGCATCATCAAGGAACGAAAGGATACCCTTCTGGACCTTAAGTTCAATGTGCCCACCCGGGATCTGGCCGTGTCCATCTGTAACCGCTGGCGGGCGAAGAGCACAGAGGTATACGGCTTCCTGATGAATGAGCTGGCCAGTCCGGACACGGACAACGACCATCCCCAGGAATAGCCGGTTACGGATTCACATACTCATCCATCAATGCCAGGATCTCATCCCGTCCCTGCTTGGACAGCCCGGAGTACGGAATGATCGTGACATCGTTCCCGCAACCCAGTCCGCTGCGGATCAGCTTCACCTGCTTATCCTTCTGGCTCCGCTTGATCTTGTCCAGCTTCGTGGCGATGATCACCGGCTTAAAGCCGTTCTCACAAACCCAGTTGTACATCAGCTTATCATTTGCACCCGGCTCATGCCGAATGTCGATCAGAAGAAAGACAACCTTCAATGTCTCGCTCTGTGCGAGATATCGTTCGATCATCTTTCCCCACTTTGCCTTCTCCGTTTCGGATACCTTAGCATATCCATATCCCGGAAGATCCACAAAATAGAACTCCTGGTTGATCCGATAGAAATTGATGGTCTGGGTCTTTCCCGGCTGGGAGGATGTCCGTGCCAGATTCTTCCGGTTCATGAGTCCGTTGATCAGGGTGGATTTTCCTACATTTGATTTCCCGGCAAAAGCAAACTCCGGAGCATCATGCTCCGGAAGTATGCTTGTTACGCCGCATACGGTTTCAAGTTCTGCCTGTTTTACGATCATAGCGTCCCCTTTTCTGTATGTCAGTAACGATTATTATCTTTACGCATTGCGTTTGGATGCCGTATCTGCCTTATGCACACGGCTCTTGTGGGTCTTGGGCTTATCCCGGAGTGTCTTCTCCGGCTCAGCGCCTTCCGCAACTGTCTCCTTCGTAATAAGACAGCTCTGAACCATGTCGTCCGATGGGATCTCATACATCAGATCCATCATCGCATTCTCCATGATGGCACGAAGTCCCCGGGCACCGGTATTCCGTTCCATGGCTTCCTTCGCGATCTCACGAAGTGCATCCTCTGTGAAATTCAGTTCCACATCATCCAGCTCAAACAGCTTCTGATACTGCTTTGTGATGGCACTCTTCGGCTTCACAAGAATGTTCACAAGCGCATCCTCGTCCAGCTGATCCAGTGTAACGATCACCGGAACACGCCCTACAAACTCGGGAATGATTCCGTACTTCACAAAATCCTGAGGCTGAACCTGCTTAAAGATATCACCGGTATTTCCCAGCTTCTTATCCTCGATCTCAGCATTGAATCCGATGGATTTCTTTCCGATCCGGTTCTCGATCACCTTATCCAGTCCGTCAAATGCGCCGCCGCAGATGAACAGGATATTGGTGGTATCGATCTGGATCAGTTCCTGCTGGGGATGCTTTCTTCCTCCCTGGGGAGGTACGGAAGCAACCGTTCCCTCTATGATCTTCAAAAGTGCCTGCTGAACACCCTCACCGGAGACATCTCTGGTGATGGATACATTTTCACTCTTCTTTGTGATCTTGTCAATCTCGTCAATATAGACGATTCCCTTCTCTGCACGTTCAATATCATAATCCGCAGCCTGGATCAGCTTCAGCAGGATATTCTCCACATCCTCGCCCACATAGCCGGCCTCTGTCAGCGTCGTTGCATCCGCAATGGCGAAGGGCACGTTCAGCAGCTTGGCCAGTGTCTGTGCCAGATAGGTCTTACCGGAGCCGGTAGGTCCTGCCATGATGATATTACTCTTCTGCAGCTCCACGTCGAAGGTTCTTCCGGACAGAACACGCTTATAATGGTTATATACCGCTACGGACAGCGCCTTCTTGGCAGCCTCCTGACCGATCACGTATTCATCCAGGAATGCCTTGATCTCCTTCGGTTTCAGAAGATTGATCTCACCGGAGTTCTGCTCTTTGGCATTATCATCTTCTATGATCTCCATGCAGATATCAATACATTCGTCACAAATATAAACCCCCGGACCCGCAATCAGCTTTCGCACCTGATCCTGGGACTTATTGCAAAATGAACATCTGACTTTTTTCTCATCTGTACGATTTGCCAATGTCGTTCTCCCTATTTCCGGTTCGTAACAACCTTATCGATCAGCCCGAACTCGCAGGCCTCTTCCGCGGTCTTCCAGTTATCTCTTTCACATGCTTCGGTCAGTTCCTCAATGGTCTTGCCACAATTCTCAGCCATGATCCGGTACAGGTTCTCCTTAGTACGCTGGATATGTGCTGCTGCGATCTGCATGTCAGTTGCCTGTCCCTGCATTCCGCCCAACGGCTGATGGATCATGATCTCCGCATTGGGAAGCGCGAAACGCTTTCCCTTCGCTCCGCCGGAGAGCAGAAATGCTCCCATGCTGGCTGCCATTCCAACACAAATGGTGGAGACATCACACTTGATATAATTCATCGTATCATAGATCGCCATACCAGCGGTAACGGATCCGCCGGGGCTGTTGATATACAGATTGATGTCCTTCGTAGAGTCCTCCGACTCCAGGAAGAGCAGCTGGGCAACCACAAGACTTGCGGTCACATCATTTACCTCGTCTCCCAGAAATATGATGCGCTCCTTCAAAAGTCTGGAATAAATATCATATGCCCGTTCACCGCGGCTACTGGTCTCTATGACGGTAGGTACTAATGCCATACGCTTCTCCTTTCCCCCTGTCGATTAAACTTCCTTTGCGTTCTCTGCCAGGAACTTCACTGCTTTACGATTCTTCAGGTCACGGCGAATGGAATCAAGCTCCTTATCGCCTGCCAGCTCCTTAAACTTATCTACTTCCAGCTGATAAGCCTCTGCCATCTTCTTGATCTCTTCATCCACTTCCTCGTCTGTTACTTCGAAGTTCTCGGCAGCAGCTACAGCTTCAACTACAAGGCTGGACTTGATCCGTGTGATCGCATCCGGCTTCATCTGCTCCATCATGTCCTCACGGGACTGCTTTGTGATCTGCAGATACTGATCCAGCTTCAGTCCCTGATAGGACAGACGCATATCGAAATCCTCAAGCATACGCTCCTGCTGGAGTTCGATCATCGGTTCGGGGATCTCCATCTCAGAAGATTCGATCAGCTTCTCGATGCACTTGGACTCCTTCTCACGCTCAGCAGCATCCTTCTTACGAAGCTCCAGTGTCTTCCGTGTATCCTCCTCATACTCTGCAAAGGTATCAAATGCGGATACATCGCTTGCAAACTCATCATCCAGCTCCGGAAGCTGTGTCTCCGTGATGCTGTTCAGCTTAACCTTGAACAGAGCCGGCTTTCCAGCCAGATTCTCTGCCTGATAATCCTCCGGAAATGTAACATTTACATCAAATTCATCTCCAACGTTCTTTCCGACAATCTGATCCTCAAATGTATCGATAAAGGAATGGGATCCCAGAGTCAGGGAATAATCCTCGCCCTTTCCGCCTTCAAATGCCTCATCATCAACGAAGCCCTCGAAATCGATCTTAACCTCATCCTCAAGCTTTGCGGGACGATCCGTAACAGTTACCTTACGTCCGTTCTCCTTCTGAGTCTTGGCGATCTCAGCCTTAACCTCCTCATCGCTTACGGAGATGTCAGCCTTCTCAACCTCAAGGCCCTTGTAGTCGCCCAGCTTAACCTCGGGGCGGATGGCAACCTTAGCCACATAGATGAAATCCTTGCCCTTCTCGATCTGAGATACGGAAATCTCCGGTCTGGATACGATATCCAGATCACATCCATCCACCTCGACCGGATATGTCTTATTGATCAGATCATTGGCCGCATCCTCATAGAATACCTCTGAGCCGTACATTTTCTCGATGTATGCCATAGGCACCTTACCCTTACGGAAGCCTGCCATCTGGAACTTACCCTTGGACTTGTTATATGCGCCCTTCAGCGCCTTCGTAAACTCCTCTGCAGGAACAGTGATGGTCAGATCCGCCATGCTGCCTTCCAGTTTCTCAACCGCTAAACTCATTTGTATATCCTCCTATTTTCGCGTCTTATGGCATCCCGGTCCTCCGGTACCACACAGTCCGCTGACATTCTGAATTTGATTTTTGAGCCCATTCGCCCATTAACCACAAAATTATAGCATAGAACGATATGGAAGTCTACATGTATTTTCGCATTTCGGGCAGGCATTTCATCGAAGGTTTCCGTCCCTGTCTTCCCTGCTGTTCCGGGTATGCAGCCGGCCGAAGGGACACGAGAAAAGGCCCTGTATTTCTTTCCCTTGATCACCTGCATTCCTGACCAGGGTGTGATCTTATAGGTTGCCACTACGCTTCCGATATAATCTCCCTTACCGGTCAGAGTGATCTTGTAGGTTCCCACATTCTTCGAGGACGCATTTGACCATTTTGCAGTATAATCCTTACCCTCAACAAGCTTCTTTCCTTCCAGGACCACGCTCTTTATGGTGGGCTTCAGAACAGACTGATTATAGGTAAATGTATCCCCTCCTTCTCCTTGTAAAAAGAGGGAATCCAGGC
>CADBOW010000132.1 GCA_902796375.1 uncultured Lachnospiraceae bacterium
ATCGGCTGAAAGCTTCCTCTGTACTCGGGATGCTTCAGCAGAAAGTCCGTCCCTACGGAATATCGCTCCCACATATGCATCGGAAATGCATATCGCGGCCGGATCTGCTCCAGAAACTCCAGCGGTCCCTGAAACTGTCCGCTTCCCAGCACCGGATCCATGGGCAGGAATACCGTATCCAGCGTTCCCTCCCCGATGACTTCCTTCAGCTCCTCCAGGGCATCCAGATAATCCTGATGCATTCTGTCATTTCTGGATCTGGGCACATTGGTCCAGCACCAGTCATTCAGATCGCCGGCATGAAAGACCTTCATGCCCTCTGCTTCCACTAAGTAGCTGACGCCCTGATCCGTAGACCGGAACGCGGTGACCGTCAGATCCGGAAATGTATATTCGACTCCCGGACGGATCCAGAAGATCTCCTGTTCCCCGTAGCCCAGCTCCTGCAGAGCACTCTGACAGGTCTGCCCGGAAATGTCATCCGACAGGATGTATTTCACCCCCGGATATTTGCTGATCATGTGGAATATCACCGGTGAAAAATGATCATAATGCGCATGACTCGCAAGAATATATAATTCCTTCTCCGGGTTCAGATCCGGGAGTTCTCCCTGATAATAATCAAAAAGAAGATAACACCGGGAAAACTCCAGCAGATATGAACTGTGAAAAATGAACTGTATCAGCATATGACGCAAAGCTCCTGTCCCGGAGCATGCTCAAATGCGCCGGATCTTGTTTTATTTCCTGATCAGCAGCGATTCGCCGGTCATTTCCGCCGGCTGGGGAAGTCCCATCACCTCAAGCAATGTGGGGATGATATCGCACAGCTTGCCGCCCTCTTTCAGGGTGAAAGCCGGATCGTAGTTGTACAGAATGAACGGTACCGGATTGGTGGTATGTGCCGTGTGGGGAGCACCGGTCTCATAATTCACCATCTGCTCGCAGTTTCCGTGATCCGCGCAGATGAACAGCACGCCGTCCTTCTCCTTTACGGCCTCAACCGCATTTCCAACCAGCTGATCGATCCGCTCAACCGCTGCAACTGCTGCGGAAAGCACTCCCGTATGACCAACCATGTCCGGATTTGCGAAGTTGATGATGATCACATCGTACTTATCGGAGCGGATTGCCTCCACCAGCTTCTCTCCTACTTCAGGAGCACTCATTTCCGGCTGAAGGTCATAGGTTGCAACCGCCGGAGAATTTACGAGGATTCTGTCCTCACCCTTGTTGGGTTCCTCCAGTCCGCCATTGAAGAAGAAGGTTACATGCGCATACTTCTCCGTCTCTGCCAGACGCAGCTGCTTCAGGCCATTCGCTGCCAGATACTCGCCGAAGGTGTTTTTGATCTCCTGCTTCTTGAATGCCACCAGCTTATTCGGAATGGTCTCGTCGTAATCCTTAAAGCAGACATAGGTCAGCGGCATAAAGCCGTTTGCCCGCTTCAGGAACTTGATGCACTTGGTATCGGATGCGTCCCCCGGCTGAGCTGCGATATCCTCATCGGAGAAGCAGAAAGCCTTGGTGATCTCACGGGCACGATCCGGACGGAAATTGAAGAAGATCACGGAATCCTTCGGTTTAACCAGTGATATCGGATTTCCTGCCTCGTCCGTGATCACGGTGGGAAGCACGAACTCGTCGGTAACGCCGTTATCATAGGAATTCTGCATGGCCTGTACCGGATCCGTCTCCTTTACGCCCTCACCGAGCACAAGAGAATCATATGCCTTCTGAACGCGATCCCAGTTGTTGTCACGATCCATGGCATAATAACGTCCGGAGAGGGATGCCACCTTACCGACACCGATCTCAGCTGCCTTGTCCACCAGCTCCTGCAGGTAATCCTTACCGGATGCCGGCGGTGTATCTCTTCCATCGAAGAAGGGATGCAGATAAACCCGTTCGAAATTCTCCTTCTTGCAAAGCTCCAGGATCGCATACAAATGTGTATTGTGGCTGTGAACTCCGCCATCCGACAGAAGACCCCAGAGATGCAGGTCGGAATCATTCTTCTTGCAGTTCTCGATGGCTGCCAGAAGCTCTTCATTCTTAAAGAATTCGCCGTCCCGGATCAGCTTGGTGATCAATGTCAGATCCTGATAAATGACACGGCCGGATCCCATATTCATGTGACCCACCTCGGAGTTACCCATCTGTCCGTCAGGAAGACCAACTGCCATACCGGAAGCATAACCCTTTACGAAGGGGCACTCAGCCTCCAGCTTATCGATATTCGGTGTTTTTGCGATGGCTACCGCATTTGCCTCCGGATTGTCCGACAGACCGAAGCCATCGAGGATCATGAGTACTACAGGTTTCTTCATAATTTCTATTCTCCTCTCAGTGTTTCACACGGGGTTTCCTGGTCTCATCCGTGTATGAGTACATTGGTTAGTCAGAACGAACGCGTCCTGAACTATTATTTTAACATACTTATGAAAGAATCACAAACTGATTCTTCTCAGGATCGTAGGAATATCCGGCCGCCTTCAGTCTGCGGCAGATTTCCTCACTGTCCTCCCCCTCGGAGGCAGCCAGCTCCTCCAGTGACGGATACAGATCTCTCAGTTTCATATTTGCCCAGCTCAGCAGCATATACGGGTCCTTCGGTGATGCCATAATTCATTTCCTCCATCCTGTGATTTTTATGCCCTATCGTGCATCTATGTGGTATAATCATTGTACAAGTCACTACAGAAAAGTAAAGGAGTTTTTCTGTATGAATCCTATGAGACAGGTATTTAACGAATTTGGTGATGATATTCTTCAGTCGATCCGCGAGAACAGCACTCCTCTGACCAACTCCCTGCTGAAGATCACCCTGGCACTGGTCATCTCCATGGCCGTGCTCTGGGGCGTGGAGAAGATCTTCGAGATCATCCAGAAGAAGGGCGGACATCGGGAGGCAGATCTGTATGCAATGCGCTTTGTGTGCGTCATGATCCAGTATGTGATTCTGATCACCGCGCTTTACTTCGTTCTCCGCAGCGTGATCACTGCCATCAGTGAACGGGAAACCTCCAGTCTTCAGGATGTGATCCTGTGGCTGCACCAGGACACGGTCACTCTGTACGACTATGCCATCAAGCTTTTGGTAGCCCTTGTGATCTTTGTGATATTCCACGCCGCCCAGACCGGACTCTTCCGCCTGATCAAACGATACCTGGATCGTCTGGATGTCAGAGAGGAATTTGTAAATCTGATCCTGAACCTGGTGAAATACATACTGCTGTCCTTCATTGTGATCCTCTCCATGTTACAGCTGATGATCACCGGCGGAAATAACCTACTTGCTCTCATCACCTATACCTATATCTGTGTCACCATCGCACTGCCCTTTAAGATGATCAAGCAGCGGTTTCCGAATTCCAGCCAGACCGTCGAATGGGTCCTGACCATTGCAGGCCGGGTCTTCGGTATGATCCTTCTGGTTGCCGCCATGTACGGTCTGTATGCCGGATTGAAATACTTCCTCTGGTCCGGTGGAAATGAAATGTCCGCATTTCTGAATCTTCCGGAGAGCTCCATCGAAACCGAGCTGAACACCACCTTTACTCTGGAACCGAATCTGACCAGCGCCCTGTCCCAGAAATCCGGATCCCACATCATCGTGCGATCCGACGGCGAACTGAATATCATTTATATGGAAGGGGACCGGGTCGGTGTGAATACCTCCGGCAGGAAATATCAGTTCTTCGGCGTCTCCGTAAACCAGCCGGAGATCTCGGCGGTTCATAACATGACCTACAAGTACAACGGTACCGGCGAAGAGGTCACGAAAATGCCAGGCTCCTCAAGGGCTCACTACTATTACAACACCCAGAATAACGATTGTCTGGTGCTCACCGTCAATACACATTCCAACCGTGTTGTAAGTGTCACCTATTACAATGACTATCAACGTATCATACGGGACAAAATTTTGACGGAGGACTGAATCCTCCGTCATTTTTCCTATAATAAAGCATCCTTCATGGTTTTCACATAGGCTCCGATCCGTTCCGGTGCTTCCATCCCGTACTGGGCCAGGATCTTTATGATGGCGGAGCCTACGATGGCTCCGTCTGAAATTCCCGCCATCTTCGCCGCCTGCTCCGGTGTGGAGATTCCGAAGCCCACCGCACAGGGAATCTCCGTATTTTCACGGATCACTCTGACGATGGAAGCGATATCCGTCTTGATCTCACTCCGGGTTCCTGTTACGCCGAGACTGGAAACCACATAGATAAAGCCTTCCGCCTCCTTCGCGATCATGGCGATCCGGTTTGCGGAGGTGGGTGCTATGAGAGAGATCAGATCCACGCCGTATTTCCTGCAGATGGGCTGGAACTCCTCCTTCTCCTCAAATGGCAGATCCGGCAGGATCAGTCCGTCGATCCCGATCTCACTGCAGGTCCGGATAAACTTCTCCGCATCATAGGAGAAGACTACATTTGCATAGGTCATAAAGACCATGGGAATCGTCACATCCCTTCGAAGCTCACGTACCAGATCAAACACCTGGTCCGTAGTTACGCCACCGTTCAGGGCACGAAGATTCGCCCCCTGGATCACAGGCCCCTCTGCCGTCGGATCCGAGAAGGGGATCCCCAGCTCGATCAGGTCCGCACCGGCTGCAGCCATGGCGCGCACCGCCGCAGCAGTGGTACCAAGATCCGGATCTCCGCAGGTGATAAACGGGATAAATGCCTTATGGCCGTCAAAGGCCTCTCTGATCTTACTCATGAATATCCTCCCCTCTGTAACGCGCGATCGCTGCGCAGTCCTTGTCTCCGCGGCCGGAGATTGTGATCACGATGATCTCTTCCGGCTTCATCGTCGGAGCCAGCTTTCTGGCATATGCCACCGCATGTGCGGATTCAATGGCCGGAATGATGCCTTCCGTCTTCGCCAGATATTCAAATGCACAGACTGCTTCCTCATCGGTAACGGGTACATATTCCGCCCTACCCGAATCATGCAGCATGGCATGCTCCGGTCCCACTCCCGGATAGTCCAGCCCCGCCGATATGGAGTACACCGGTGCGATCTGTCCGAATTTATCCTGACAGAAATAGGATTTCATGCCGTGGAAGATCCCCAGCCGTCCGGTTGCGATGGTGGCTGCGGTTTCAAATGTATCCACGCCCCGGCCTGCCGCTTCGCATCCGATGAGACGAACCGACGGATCCTCGATGAAATGATAGAAGCTGCCGATGGCATTGGAGCCTCCCCCTACACAGGCAATGACCGCATCCGGCAGACGTCCTTCCTTTTCCAGCATCTGCTCCCGGATCTCTTTCGAGATCACTGCCTGAAAATCCCGGACGATGGTGGGGAAGGGATGGGGTCCCATAACCGACCCCAGACAATAATGTGTATCTTCTATCCTGGAGGTCCACTCCCGCATTGCCTCGGACACCGCATCCTTCAGTGTCCTCGTGCCGGTCTTCACCGGAACCACCTCTGCCCCCAGAAGCCGCATCCGGTATACATTCAGCGCCTGTCGGATCGTATCCTCTTCTCCCATGAATACGACGCATTCCATACCCATCAGTGCGGCAGCCGTAGCGGTTGCAACGCCGTGCTGTCCCGCACCGGTCTCTGCGATGAGCCGGGTCTTCCCCATTTTCTTCGCCAGCAGGGCCTGCCCCAGAACATTGTTGATCTTGTGGGCACCCGTATGATTCAGGTCCTCCCGCTTCAGATAGATCTTCGCTCCCCCCAGATCACGTGTCATCTTTTCAGCATAGTATAACCGGGATGGTCTTCCCGCGTATTCATTGAAGAGCTCGGTCAGCTCCCGGTTAAACTCCGGGTCATTCTTAAAATGCTCGTATGCCTTTTCCAGCTCGATCACTGCATTCATCAAAGTCTCCGGGATGTACTGTCCGCCGTGGATCCCGAATCTTCCTTTAGGG
>CADBOW010000133.1 GCA_902796375.1 uncultured Lachnospiraceae bacterium
CCCGGAAGTGCATTTTTCACAATGATCTTTCGATCCTCCAGGTGGAAACTCCCCTTATTCGGAAAGCTGTATGCTTCGATCCTTCCCTCAATAATATCCCCTTTTTTCATGGTTACCTCTTATTCTATTTCGTTTGTAGCTATTCACGTACCCTTCAATTCGATCACGAACCTTCCGCGCTTCGCGCGTAAGACGTGCCTTCGTGCAAGCACGGGGCTGCAGCATTTCCATTATATACGTGAATAGTCACAAATACTTCAGTTCGTAATCTAGTTTTCCCGTCTTCTCGTCGTGGGTCATGACCACATAGGTTTTTTTACTGCCGGTCTGCCGTGGGAGAGAGATGCTCCCCGGGTTCAGGATCGTGATCTTCTCCTTCTCCCGGAGGTCCGGCACATGTGTATGGCCGTACATGGCGATATCGCAGCCGTACTGCATGGCGGAGGACTCCAGATACTCCGTCCCGTAGCTCACATGCTGCCTGTGGCCGTGGGCCGCAAATACCTTATGGCTTCCGATCTGAAATACCGTAAATGTGGGCAGATTCTGATCATAGTCGCAGTTTCCTCTGACGAAGTAACATACACAGCCTGCCGCAGCCGATATCTCCTGATCGTGCCCCTGAACATCACCGAGATGAATCAGAAGATCAATCGGTTTTTCCTTTTCGATCGCCCGGATGGCGGTCAGGGCGGTTCCGTGAGAATCGCTCATGATGAGTATCTTATGGGGATTCAATATGCTTCTCCTCCGATCTCTGGAATTCTTCAGCCCCGGTCCCTCATCTTAAGAAGAACCGGATCTACAGCATAGCTTCCAAAGCCAGCTTCATCATACGGAGCGCCTGCCCCCGGTGACTGATGGCATTCTTCTGCTCCGGTGAGATCTCAGCAGAGGTCTTTCCGTACTGAGGCAGGAAGAAAATGGGATCATAGCCGAATCCGTTCTCCCCTGCCGGCTGATATGCCACTCTTCCCTCCATCACACCTGTCTGCACCAGGTCTCTTCCGTCCGGAAGCACCGCAGCCACAGCACAGACGAAGCGGGCGGACCGCTTCTCATCCGGAAGGCCCTCCACCCGGCGGATCAGATCCGCATTTTTGATATCATAGGAGGTATCCTCACCCATATAACGTGCGGAATAGATCCCGGGTTCCCGATTCAGCGCATCGATCTCCAGACCGGAGTCATCCGCCAGAACCAGCGCCCCTGAAGCCGCATGGACGGCTCTGGCCTTGATCAGCGCATTTTCCTGAAAGGAGATGCCGTCTTCCACGATATCGATATCGATCCCCGCCTCCTTCATGGACAGGATCTCATATCCGAAATCACCGAAGATCTGTCGGATCTCCCGCATTTTATTTTCATTTCCCGTTGCAAAGATCAGTTTCATCATTCTTCCTCACTTTCCGGTTCCTTCTGTTCTTCCACATGTTCTTTTCCATCATTGGTAAAGGCCTTCAGGCACACATTACAGCCGGACTCCTCCGCGCTGCTCCAGGCCTCACCGTAAAGGCTGATATAGCCTTCTCCGTCCGAGATATCCGCCTCCGCAGACCGCTCATCCGCCGCATATTCCACAGCAATGGGGCGCTTGGAACCCGGCGTATTGATCTGAATCTCCACCGCATATTTCTGACCCTTCTTCAGAAACGGCGGCTCCGGTATATCCACGGTATAATATCCCGCATATCTGGTCTCTCCGGACACCAGGAATACCCGCTTCCCCAGATCCTCCGTCCCATTTACCTGGGGTACATAATAAACCGAAAATGTAGTCTTCGGTCCGGTGGCATAGAAGGAAACGGCCGCAAGCTCCTCATCCTGTTCCGGCACATAGCAGTTGGCAAAATAAGCCTCCTCCCTGCCGAAGCCCAGCTCACCGACCCACCCCAGCAGGTCGGACTGGTAGATATAACGATAATTATGCGCATCACCCAGGCGGGTATATACGATGGACTGGGCGCAGAGATTCCTGTCTTCATAGGACACATAGAAGTATCCCGCATCTCCGAATTCCTCACCCCAGCTGTTCTTGCAGATATAGGCTCCGTCCCTGGAGGGCTTGACGGCGAAATTCTCCTTCGAATAGTTGTCATCCCAGCCCACAACCACCACATCATGGTTGGACTGCCTGTCGCCGTTATAATAATACGCCGCCGTATCCGTATTATAAAACTCCGAAGTGAAGCCGATATATTCCATTTCCAGATACAGGGAGGTTTCTATCCCTCCATACCGGTATATGGCACTCTTCAGGATCTCATCATCTCTCTCGTTGATGACGATGGCTTCCTCCAGATGCTTCACTGCCGGCAGGTCCTCCACCGTGGTGCCGTCATAGGGATCATCCTCCTCGTAGACCGGTCCCTGCCATGCCGCCAGATAGGCGATACTCATGGTATGTCCGCCACCGGCGGAAAGCGCCAGGCGATAGCTGTTGTTCAACGCCATATGGTCCACAGAATAAATATTCGTCTCGTATGGCATCAATGTGGTTTCCAGAGCCCCCAGCGACGCGAAGGCCCAGCAGGTTCCATACCGTCCCTGATCCCGCACCGGAGTAACCCGGCCCTTCTCCCGCATGTCATAACGGGCCGGAAGGGGATCACTGGATACCACCTCTTTAAAATTCACCCGGTTTTCTGCCAGCGAAAGCTCCACCTCGTACCCCATGGCACTCATCAGGGGATTCACCGGGAGATACAGACAGCCCTCGTTCCTGTCATACTGATAGGGTGTCTCCAGCTCCACCTCCCGTCCGTCAATCTCCGCTTTCGTACTGGATTCCCTGAGCCGCATGACCGTATCTCCCCGTTCCAGAGACACGTCTCCGTTCGCATAGCGAATGATGGAGCATCCCATCACATCCTCCAGCAGCCGTTCCTGGCAGAGGATCCGAAGGTCATCGCTCATCCGGATGTGGTAACCGAAATTCTCCAGGCTGATCCCGTTCAGAAGGATCTCGATCTCCTCCTGTCCGGATCGCTTCACCGTATCCGTCCGGAACTGGGCAACACTCTCGTCATAGGTATCGTTCTTTTCAATTGTAAGCTGCTTTTGGCCTGTGTAGAGGAAGAAGAAGGCTCCGGCCACACCAACCAGAAGCAGGATCACGATCCATTTCTTCAATCTGCTGTCCCTTCATTTTTCACATTTGACCGCCTGGGAGGCTTCGGTCCCAGGAACTGATAGAAATACGAACGGATCATTCCGTTATAGATCTTCCGGTTCCTGTCCGCCTTTCGTCCCACATATTTCTCCGCTTCCTCATAAGAGGTGATGATATACATGGACCAGTCGGTAAGTCCGCGATATACCTCGCCCAGGGTACGATAAAGCCCGGGAAGCTCTTCCTTCTCGGAGATCCTCTCTCCATAGGGCGGGTTGGTGATCAGGAATCCATATGGCTTCGGATGGCGCAGCTCCGCCACGTCCCGTGCCTGAAAATGAATATGCTCCGCCACGCCGGCATCCCTGGCATTCTGAATGGCACATTTTACCATCTGTCCGTCTATGTCAAACCCCTGCAGATGCATCCGGATATCGGTCCGTTCCAGACTGCGGGCCTCATCATAGGCCGCATACCAGTCCTTCTTCGTCAGAAGCTTCTGCCACCGGTCCGCCGTGAATTCCCGATTGACGCCCGGAGCGATCCTGGCACCGATCATCGCCGCTTCTATGGGAAATGTACCGCTGCCACAGAAGGGATCCACCAGAATCCGGTCCTCCCGCCAGGGTGTCAGAAGCAGCAATGCAGCTGCCAGAGTCTCCGAAATGGGAGCCTTACCCACCAGCTTCCGATATCCCCTCTTGTGGAGGGAAACGCCGGAGGTGTCCAGTCCGATGGTCACCCGGTCCTTCAAGATGAAGACTCGCACCGGGTATTCATCTCCGTCTTCCGAAAAATGCTCCACATGATAGGTTCCGCGAAGCCGATCCACCATGGCCTTCTTCACAATGGACTGAATGGAGGATCCGCTGAAAAGCGCACTCCGGTTTGTGGTGGCCTTCGTTACCCAGAACTTCGCATTTCTCGGGAGATATCTCTCCCAGGGGATCTGCTTCGTCCCTTCAAAGAGCTCATCAAAGGTGGTAGCTGTAAATTCCCCGCAGAGCAGCAGGATCCGTTCCGCCGTCCGGATGAAGATATTGCTCCGGGCGATGGCCATGGCGTCCCCGCGAAAGGCCACCCTTCCGTCCTCAACTGCGCTGATCTCATAGCCCAGCTGCTGTATTTCCTTTTTCAGAACTGCCTCCAG
>CADBOW010000134.1 GCA_902796375.1 uncultured Lachnospiraceae bacterium
GATTACATCACCGGACCGAAGATCATCACAGATGAGACCAAGAAGGCTATGAAGAAGATCCTGTCCGATATCCAGGATGGTACCTTCGCTAAGGACTTCCTGCTGGATATGTCCTCTGCAGGCGGCCAGGCACACTTCAAAGCACTTCGCAAGCTGAAGGCTGAGCATCCGTCAGAGAAGATCGGTGCAGAGATCCGTTCTCTCTACAGCTGGAGCGATGAGGATAAGCTGATCAACAACTAATCATAAACGGATCCCGGATTCGGGACGGATACAGAGACAGCAGCGACGCATACCTACAGGTGCGTCGCTGTTTGCGTGATACGGCAGGCAGGGGTGCCTGCATGCATATTCGCCGGCCCCTCTTGACACCTCC
Source organism: uncultured Lachnospiraceae bacterium (assembly GCA_902796375.1). Taxonomy (GTDB): domain Bacteria; phylum Bacillota; class Clostridia; order Lachnospirales; family Lachnospiraceae; genus Eubacterium_Q. The sequence goes on from CADBOW010000134.1 coordinate 377, forward strand.
TTCGTATGATTCTATAATTTTTAATGTTAATGCGCATAAAAGCGCGGGGGTATATTGGTAAAGGATCAAAGGAGGAGAAGAAAATGATTCATTACAACAACGTGTTTAACAATCCCAATATCAAGTGGATCGCTCAGGGGGGACAGTATTTCATTTATGAGCATCAGGAAGATCTTTCGGTATCACCGTATTATGCCAATACCGCTTACTTCATGAAGGAAATGAATGTGAAGAAGCGTCAGGTTCTGGTACAGCTGAACAATACAGCAACCAAGATCCAGGCAGGTGCCATGCAGTGGATGTCCGGAAATATCGAGATGAATTCCGGAGTGACCGGTGTGGGTAACTTCTTCGGCAAGATGGTTAAGGGTGCAGTGACCGGTGAATCCGCAGCTAAGCCCATTTATACAGGACAGGGCTATCTGATGCTGGAGCCCACCTTCAATTTCCTGATGATCGAGGATGTTGCGGCATGGGGACAGGGAATCGTTCTGGATGACGGACTCTTTCTTGCATGTGATTCCAATATCAACGAATCTATCGTTAAGAGAAGCAATCTCACCTCAGCGGCATTCGGCGGCGAGGGACTGTTCAATCTGTGTCTGTCAGGCCAGGGCTACTGCGTTCTGGAAAGCCCGGTTCCGAGAGAAGAGCTTTTTGAATTCAATCTGGAAAATGATGTACTGAAGATTGACGGAAATATGGCCATCGCATGGTCATCCACCCTTGAGTTCACTGTGGAAAAGGCAACCAAGTCCCTGATGGGATCGGCAGTTGCAAAGGAAGGCTTCGTGAATGTTTATCGCGGAACAGGTAAGGTCCTTATGGCACCGACAATTCCGGGAACCGGTATGAGTAACTGGAACGGACCGGAGCAGACAACCGCAACCAAGTAGGAGTATTATGAATCATCTGGAGGCACAATCCTATATCATGCCCTTCATCGAGGGGAAACTTCCTGAGTCGAAGCAGATGGAGTTTGTCATGCATATGAGAAACTGCAAATCCTGCCATGACGAACTGGAGATTTACTATACCCTGATGACTGGGATGCAGATCCTGTCGGATGCGGAAGCTCCTTCTGGAAATTTCGGAAAGGATCTGGAGGTCAAGCTGACGAAGATCGAGCATAAGGCCCGGAACAGGCGGGGACTCCGTGTTTCCACCTTTGTGCTGATCATAGCGGCCATCGCATTGGGCATGGTGCTTTTCTACGGAAGGTGTCTGACCAGAGTTTATGCATTTGAGCAGCAGACCAAACAGACTGCTCAGGGAGAATATTACTTCAGCCGGAAGCTGGATAATATCCTGCTTCCGGTTGAGGATCGTGTATTACTGTCACAGCAGATCAAGGCTGAGAAGAAGGAAACCGCAAAACCACCGGAACTCTTCGACAAGGTACATGGATATCAGGAACTGACGGAATATGCAGATGAACTCTTAAGTCTGGGAGGAAAGATCGCGAATGAAGAAATTACTGCTGATTGACGGTAACAGTATCATGAACCGGGGCTTCTACGCACTGCCGGTGGACCTGACAAACCAGGAGGGCTTACATACGAATGCTCTCCTGGGTTTTTTGAATATTTTCTTCCGTATCTATGAGGAAGAACATCCGACGAATATCTGCGTGGCATTTGATGTACATCAGCCCACCTTTCGTCATGAACAGTATAAGGAATATAAGGGGAAGAGGAATCCCATGCCGGATGAACTGAGGGAGCAGATGCCCGTCATCAAGGAGATCCTGAAGACCATGCATATCCCTACCGCGGAGCTGGGAGGCTATGAGGCGGATGATCTGATCGGTACCCTGTCCCGTCAGGGAGAGGAAGCAGGGATGGAGGTTACGGTCCTGTCCGGGGACCGGGATCTGCTTCAGCTGGCTACGGAACAGGTTATGATCCGGATCCCAAAGACCCGGGGTGGGAAAACAACCGTCGAAGACTACAAGGCGGCTGAGGTGCAGGCCACCTACGGAGTAACCCCTGTTGAATTTATCGAAATGAAGGGTCTGATGGGGGATACCTCGGATAATATTCCGGGTGTTCCGGGGATCGGACCGAAGACGGCGGAGAAGCTGATCCGCACCTATCATACGGTAGAGGCCGTGATCGAGCACATTCCCGATCTGCCGCAGAATAAAATGCGTGCCGCGTTGGAAGAGAACAGTGAAATGGCTGTCTTCTCCAGGGATCTTTCCCGGATCCTGCTGACTGCACCGGTTCCCGTGTCGCTGGAGGAAACCGAAGTGAGCAGGGAGGAGCTGCTGTCGGATTCCGTACGGGACTGCTTCATGAAGCTGGAGCTGAAGAGTCTGCTGAAGCATTTTTCGGGTGTGGAAGAGGAGAAACGGGAATTTCATCCGGAGATCCGGGACGGAAGACTCTCAGAGGTGAAGGCCTTTGCGGAGAAGGGAGATACCGTGGGATTCTATCCGGTTTTTGCTGATGGAGTTCTGCTGGGAACCGCATTTTCCCTTAAGGATACGGTATTCCTTACAGCGACGGATGCCGTGGCTTCCGTATATGAGCTTTTGTCCTGGTTCCTCAGAAATGAGATCACCATCGCCGTGCCCGGGATCAAGAACTTTATACGTCCCTTCCGGATCACGCCGGAGGAGAACTGGTTTGATACGGAGGTGGCAGCCTATCTGATCGACCCGCTGGCAGGAGATTATCCGTACCATTCTCTGGTGGAGAAATATCTCGGGTTCGAAGTGAAGAGCGAGAAGGAAATGATCGGGAAGCAGGAGCTTACGGTATTTGCCTTCTCCACACCGGAATTCCGGGAGGTATTTGCCATGAAGGCATATACGGCGCAGGCACTTTGTCCCATCCTGAAGAAGAAACTTGAGGATATGGATATGGCTGAGCTGTATCGTACCATGGAGCATCCGGCCACCTTTGTATTACAGGATATGGAGGAGTACGGGATCCGTGTGGACCGGCCGGCACTGGAAGCATATGGAAACAGGCTGGATCAGAGGATCGAGGCACTTACCAGGGAGATCTATGATGCTGCAGGAGAGACCTTTAATATCAATTCCACGAAGCAGCTTGGAACGATCCTTTTTGAGAAGCTGGAGCTTCCCAGCGGAAAGAAAACCAAGAGCGGATATTCCACAAATGTGGATGTCCTTATGAAGCTGCGGGAATCACATCCCATCATTCCCGCCATACTGGAATACAGGCAGCTGACGAAGCTCCGGTCCACTTACGTGGAAGGGCTTATGACGGCCATAGCGGAGGACGGACGTATCCACAGTCGGTTCCATCAGACGGTTACGGCTACAGGACGCATCAGTTCCTCTGAACCGAATCTGCAGAATATCCCCATGCGGACCGAGCTGGGAAGAGAGCTTCGCAAGATCTTTGTCCCCGAGGATGGCTTCCTCTTTGTGGATGCGGATTATTCCCAGATTGAGCTGCGTGTCATGGCTGCCATGTCGGAGGATGAGAATCTGATCGAAGCCTTCCGTCAGTCACAGGACATTCATGCGTCTACGGCTTCCAAGGTGTTCCATGTGCCTTTGGATCAGGTGGACAGCGGACTCAGGCGAAAGGCAAAGGCTGTGAATTTCGGTATCATTTACGGAATCAGCTCCTTCGGTCTGGGCCAGGATCTGGATATATCCCGTAAGGAAGCCCAGGAGTATATTGATCAGTATTTTGAGACCTATCAGGGGGTGAAACGGTTCCTGGATCTGCTGGTGGAGACCGGGAAGGAGACCGGGGCCGTACGTACGCTCTATAACAGGATTCGCCCCATTCCGGAGCTGAAGTCCTCCAATTTCATGACACGCCAGTTCGGTGAACGGGTTGCCATGAACAGTCCCATCCAGGGAACGGCGGCGGATATCATTAAAACCGCAATGATCCGTGTCAGAGACGAATTACTGGAACGTGGGATGAAATCCCGTCTGATCCTGCAGATCCACGATGAGCTACTCATTGAAGCGGCTGTGGACGAGGTGGATCAGGTGAAGGAGCTGCTTGAGAGAAATATGGTACATGCCGCAGAACTGGCAGTACCCCTTTATGTAGATATGCACACGGGAGCGAACCTGTATGATACAAAATGATGAAACCATGATCGTGCTTGGGATCACCGGAGGGATCGGTTCGGGCAAAAGCCTCGTTCTGCATCAGCTGGAACAGGTCCCGGGTGCGGTCGTCATAGAAGCGGATCTCCTGGCCCACAAGCTGATGCTCCCGGGACATGTGGCCTACCGGAGGATCGTGGAGTGCTTCGGCAGAGAGATCCTGTCCGGGGACGGTACTATCGACCGGACGAAGCTGGGAAGCCTGGTCTTTCAGGATGAAGAAGCACTTCGGAAACTGGATCATATTGTCCATCCGGAGGTGAAGAAGAGTATCCGTGCCAGAATCCGGAGAAACCGGAGGAAGGAGACACGGCTGCTGGTGATCGAGGCTGCGCTTCTGATCCAGGATGGCTATAAGACCATCTGTGACGAGATCTGGTATATCTATACGAAGCCGGAGCTGCGGATCCAACGCCTCCTGGAATCCAGAGGAGGGACCCCGGTAAAATGGAGGTCTGTGATCTCCAGTCAGCCTGAGGATGCATTTTTTCTTCAGAATGCGGATGTGGTCCTGGAGAATAATGCGGATGAGACTGCACTTCGGCAAAACCTGATCCATGAGCTGGAAAGACTTCTGTTGAAGTCCGAAAAGAATGATGATATAATATCATAGGTTTATTCTTTTTTATCAGAGGATTGGGGTCATGCCTGAGATATACAGACTTAATTATATGAAGCGGTATTTCAGACTGCATAGAATATTCTATGTGGTACTTTTGAGTATCGTTATTATGTGCAAGGCCCTGAATCTGTCCCCGGATCCCTCAACTCTGGCTTACTATATTATAGCCATCGTTATGTGCGAGGTTATGGACGAATATTTCCTATGGAGGAAATTCGCCGTACCCACCAAGTATTTCAGCTTTCGCGCATTTCTGGGGATTCTGCTCCTGTCGGCCGGTACCTGCTTCGGTCCGCCGCATCCCATGGAGTTTCTCCCGTTTTTATTATTCAGTTTACTATTTGTGTATGAAGATATGATCCTGAATGACATTTTTGATGATTTCGGAATCTTTATTCGGCGTGTCCTCTATCTGCTGATCATCGAGATCAGCATGGTACTATGTTTCCGCAATATGCTGACCGGTGTCTGGTTTGTTCTGGATATCCTGATCGGCGCCGTTCTGGTGGGCGTGGTCTATATCATGTTTCACGGATTTGTGGATGGGATACGAATGTATGAGACGAAGGCCACGTCAGCGCATTTTGACTATGTCAACATGGAAGAAGAGAGAAACCGGCTTCTGGTCTATCAGGAGCGGGTACAGCAGGTGAACAGCGAGATCAACTTCCAGAAGCTGAACCTTGTGAAGGCAAATCAGAATCTGGAAACCATCAACAAGGAGGTACGATCTCTGATCGATGTGATGAAATCCTTCACTTCGAATTTTGATGTTCAGGAGAATGCACTCTATATGCTCCGGAATATCATGCAGGTGAAGAATCCCACTGCATGCGCCATGTTCATCAATCAGAAGGTGTTTATGAATCCGGAGCCTTACTGCGAGATCCTGACCAACAATGATATCTACCGGGCTGCACTGCAGCGGGATATCTTCAGCATTTATGAGAAGATCCGGCGCAGACATATGCCTGAGCCTCTGGTGCTCTGTGATAATAATGATTTCAGAGAGGGAGTTCTCAGCGATACGAACGCCAGCAATGCAGTTGCATTTCCGGCCTTTGAAAATGATACCTATTACGGCGTGATGGTTGTTATCTCCGGAAATTATGATTTCTTTGAGTCCGGCTATTCCTTCTATGAGTCCTCGCTGGTGGACTTTACGGCGGCATTGCGCAGTGCGAAGCTGTATCTCCAGATGAAGGATATGGCTACGAAGGATGGTCTGACCGGAGTATACAACCGGGCTTATTTCAACGAGATCTATCCGAGCATCTGCGCGAAATGTATCGTGAATGAGCAGAGCCTTTCCGTGGCGCTGCTGGATATTGACAAATTCAAGTCCATCAATGATACCTATGGACATCTGGCAGGAGATGAAGTGATCCGGATGGTTGCTTCCGTGGATCAGAAATATGCAAAGCTCCATAACGGATATGCTGTCCGTTACGGCGGTGAGGAATTCCTGCTGATCCTGCAGGGCTATTCCGTGGATGAATTCTATGTGATCCTGGAAGAGGTACAGACCGATATCATAAATAGCATCGTTCAATATGAAGGTGAGGAGATCCACGTAAATGCCAGTATCGGTATGTCGAACTATCCTGAGATCGCGGATGAGATCGTGGATGTTCTGGACCAGTCCGACCATGCCATGTATTTCAGTAAGGAAAATGGCCGCGGCATGATCGTAATCTACGGTCGTGAAGAAGAGAGCCTGAGAGACAGTCAGTGGGCGGCGGAACAAAGAACGGGACAGAAGAATGGTATATCAAAGGTTTCGTCCATCATAGAAGAACTGAAGGGAGATGCCTCAAAGGGGAGCAGTGAGGCTGCAAAACCCAAGCCGGCATCGAAGGCTGTAAAGGCTGCAAAAGATGCAAAAACCGGAGCAGTGACAGCGAAGACTGTAAAGACTGCAAAGGATGCCAAGACCGGAGCAGTGACGGCAAAGACTGTAAAACCGAAGACGGAAGCAGTGAAGGATGAAGCATCGAAGGATGAAAAGACCGCAAAACCCAAGACGGTGACAACGAAGACTGCCAAGGTTGTAAAAACGAAGGGAACTAAGCCGGTTAAAGCTACAGACGATAAAACCACGACAGATGCAGCCACGACAGATGCAGCCACGACAGACAAAGCCACAGTAGATATGGCTACGGCGGCTGCGGTTAAGGCAGGAAAGACCACAGTGGATACGGCTAGTGCAGATAAAGCTACAGCGGATACAGCGTCTGCAGGCAAAGCTACAACGGATACGACCACTGCAGACATCACAGTGGATGCAGCTGTAGCAGATACAAGCACAGCAAATACCTCCACTGAAGGCAAAACCACAGAGGATACAGCTACAACAGATACAGCTAGAGCAGATACATTTACAGCAGATACAGTTGCAGTAAATTCCATCGCGGAGGCTCAGCAGGAGTCCGAGATGACAGAGGATGAAGGATTCATTTTCATACGGGAAGCAGACAAGGAGGAGAAGGCAGTATGAAGATACTAGTGATCAATTGCGGTTCAACGACACTGAAATATCAGCTGATCGATTCGGAGACAGAGCAGGTTCTGGCAAAGGGACTCTGTGAGAGAATCTTTTTGGACGGTCAGATCAAGTTCGATCATCCGGTGACGGGAGAGAAGATCCTGATCAAGGAGGATATGCCGGATCATGGAACGGCTCTGAAGATCGTGATCCGCGAGCTGCTGGATCCGGAGCATGGATCTCTGAAGTCTCTGGATGAGATCGATGCTGTAGGACATCGGGTGGTTCATGGAGGAGAAACCTTCTCGACGTCCGTGAAGATCACGGATGAAGTCCTGGAGCAGATCGAGGCGGTCAGCGGTCTTGCACCGCTGCATAACCCTGCAAATCTACTGGGGATCCGTGCCTGCATGGAAATGATGCCCGGGGTTCCGAATGTGGCGGTTTTCGATACGGCATTCCATCAGACCATGCCGGAGAAGGCGTACATTTACGGAATTCCCTATCGTTATTATGATGAGTATAAGATCCGGAAATACGGTTTCCATGGAACCAGCCACAGCTTCGTGTCCAAAGAAGCGGCGAAATTCCTGGATAAGCCCATAGAGGACACGAAGATCATTGTGTGTCATCTGGGCGGCGGTGCCAGCGTGACGGCCGTAAAGGGAGGGAAATCCGTGGATACCTCCATGGGACTTACACCTCTGGAAGGTCTGATCATGGGTACCCGTTCCGGAAGTCTGGATCCGGCTGTCATTCAGTTTATGGCCGATCGGGACAAGCTGTCCGTAGACGAGGTTCTGAATGTGCTGAACAAGGAATCCGGTTTGTACGGATTGTCCGGCATTTCCTCGGATATGCGTGATATCGATGCAGGGGTGGCTGAAGGAAATGAGAAGGCGGCACTTGCATTCCATGCGTTCTGCTATCATATCATCAAGACCATCGGTGCCTATGTGGCAGCCATGAACGGAGTGGATCTCATCGCATTTACCGCAGGCATCGGAGAGTGGGATGATGAGGTTCGAAAGGAGATCATAAACAACCTCACCTATTTGGGAATCGAACTGGATGAGGAAGCAAACCGGAAAAGCGGAACCTGCACCCTGATCTCCACGCCGGATTCCAAGGTAAAATGTGCGATCGTTCCTACCAATGAGGAACTTGCGATCGCAAGAGAAACACTGAAGTATGGATTTTCATAAAAAAATGATTGACATTCATGCCGGACATAAGTATAATGGCATAAGTGTGATTTTAGGTAAGGAGGTGTGATCGGTATGTCAATCTGCCCGAAGGGAAAAATATCTAAAGCAAGAAGAGATAAGAGAAGA
>CADBOW010000135.1 GCA_902796375.1 uncultured Lachnospiraceae bacterium
CTGATGCGACAGCCCCTTCCTCTGTGCCTCTTCTCTGCTTTCCCTACTCATCCGGATAATCCCAGAATCTGCCTTTATGAAAATTCTCATTCCCCAGGGGCTTCGCCGTCAGCCTGAACATGATGCAGCCATCCGGGCAGACGATGGTCTTCGTATACTTACCGTCTCCTCCGAGGTTCTCCAGATCTCCACCGCTGCGCACCGCTTCCATCAGGGGATATAACATCATCATCGCCTTGGAGCAGATCCCGTAGCCATCCTTATTCACCGGGCAGCCGTAGGTGCATTTATACACATCTCCCGGCTCCTCCCCATTACGGCAGTAGCGCTCCGTATGATTTCCCCGAACATACTCCGTAACCTCGATGGTAAACTCATATTCCTCATCATACCACTTCTTCATTTTTAATTCTCCCTTCGTATCAAAATATCCCCCCGATCCGGCAGTTCATCCAATGAAACACAGGCTGCCGGCTTCACCTCATCCGGCTGAGGATTTACATCATAGCAGAGGATCCGGCATCCAAAGCCGGTGAGATCACGGATCACGGTCTTTCCGATCCTTCCGGTACCGATGATCCCCACAGTACAGGTACGAAGCTCCCGGCCGATCTTTTTGCAGTAGTCCAGATCGATATGATCGATTCCGACGGTCCGGGAGGAAATATGCCGTATTCCCAGATCATAAAAACGCTGCGCCAGCCCGGGATCGATGGGATTCGTGATGATGCTCAGTCCGTCATACCCCTCGGCCAGATGTGCATTTTCCAGGGAGGGATACTCGGAGGTGTAACCATAGTCCACTCCCGCTTTCTCACATTCCGTGATAAAAAGCTCCTTCTCGTCAAACTCCCTCAGTGCATATGCAAATATCCTCATTTTCATTTTCCTCTTTCTGTGAAAATGTCTTACCCTATTTCACCGGATGCTCCCTGATATACTGCTCCAGGATCTCAGCCGCATCTCCTATGATCTCCACGCAGGGCCTCTTCCTGTAATACTCCGCCGTACGTGCCTCTGGAACCGGAACATCGTGCCGTACGGTCAGTCCCAGCATCTCCCGGCAGACGATCGTCCCGTGCTTCTCCTCAAATCTGTGGGCCAGTTCCTGGATCCCGGCGTAATGATCCGCCTTGATCTTCCCGGTTTCAGGTCCGTCGTATCCATAGAGAAGTCCCGCGATCATAAACATGCCGGTCACGGATCCGCACACCTCCCGGAGTCGTCCCATCCCCCCGCCGAAGGAGGACGCCATCCGAAGAAGCATGGTCTCATCCACCGGAAGCAGGTCCGCGAAGGCAAGCACAATGGCCTGCGAGCAGTTATATCCCTTTTTGAAATTCTCCATAGCCGCTTCTCTTCTTGTCATTCTCTCTCTCCTCTTTCCGTTCTTCCAAAGGTTTCCCGGATGCTCTCCCCACCGTAAGAATGATGGAAAGGTCTGCAGCGTCCACGCCGAAGCCGAAGGCTGCATTTGTCTCCTCTTTCCCTATAGGATCCCCATGCCGTTCAAAGGAATATCCTTCGATCCGGGACGCATCCGGAAGCTGGATCTCCCGCTTTTTCAGGATGGATTCCGCTTTCATGATCATTTCCACGGTCATCTGATCCGCGAAATCCGGATCATGGTTACGCAGGTTCACCTTGTAGATCAGCTGCTCCGGAATCCCCACCATCTGATTGATCTCCTCCTCGGGATCTCCCCGGGAGATCCCTTCATAGAGCTTCCGGATCTCAGTATAATCCTCCGGGGAAAGCTTTCTGTCAAACACCATGGGGTTTAATTTCTCATAGCCGTAACCATGCCTGTAGAACCGCATGATCCGCTCCGGAACGATCTCCCGGTAGAGATCTCCCGGCGTTCCCTCATCCCATCCTTCACAGGATTTCGTACGGTTCCACATTCTCTCTGCCACAGGTGTCCAGTCCCGGCCCGGATACAGCGAGACAAGATACCGCTCAATACACATGAAAATATAAATGAGCCGGCCCGTCATGGTGATCTGCCGGAATCTCTCCCTGTAGGCAATCTTCTTCTGATCCTCTTCCGTCAGCTCATCCGTGGTAAATATACGTTTCGGCCAGTTCAGAAAGACCACCGCCTTCTCTCCGTCTGTAAAATGAAGAAGGACATCCGTCTCCGCCTGATAAAGGCCGTCCAATATCGTGTGATACTCCCATTTTCGGATCTGGGGAAGATCCTTCAGATTCAGTTCCATGATAGCCCGGATATACCGCTTCTTCCCGCTTCGGGGCCTCATACGATACACAGCCCCAAGCTTCTTCCATATCACCAGGATCTGCGCTGCAAGATACGCCGGCTCATGGGAATGCACAGCCGAGCGATATCCGGCGCTTCCCCATTTCTCTTTGCTGAAGTTATTGAATCCTCCCACTTTCTTACGGGCATATACCGCCGCTCTCTTCGGTGGATACCGGAAGAGAAGATAGAGGAATCTCCCAATGAGATAAAGGACCGGAAGGCCGACAAATATACTGATGAGAATGATCATGATCACGGAATAAACCGTCTCATTTACACCATAGATCCAGCACATGATGTTGGTGAATACGAAAATGAGTATCGGAATGAACATCGTCATGAGGCACATAAAAAACGCGCCCAGGCTGTCCTTTCCCTTTCCTAAGATCCGGAACAGGACCCCCACCAGAACGATCCATAAAACCGATATTATGATCACACCAGCTACAGAAATCACTGCTCCCTATCTCCGATCATTATAAACCTGGTCATCTCCTTTTGCAGCATCAGATCTCCTGTAGCACTCAGTGTGGAGAGAACCATACGTACAATTTGGTCATCCGGTATCTCCGTATGCTTCTTTGCTTCCTTGCAGATCACATCGAAAATGGATGCGATGAACCCGGGCATACAGCTTACCAGCTCGGAGCCCATGCCCATTTCCTTCTCCGGAAGCTCGATCACATTTTCGATGCAGCCAAGAAGCATTTTCAGGCACACCTTATCTTCCTCGGTAACGCTCTCATTATAGCATACAAGTGACTGGGAGCAGTGCCGAGTTTCTCCTTACTCCGGTTGGTTACAAATACCTGCTCCAACTCCGGAATCCCGTTCTCAGCCTTCGATTTTGCCCGTCTCAGGATCTCATCAGATCAGCATCCCCGTATTTTTTGGACTGCAGCACCGTGTACCGTCCCGGGAAGATCTCCCGGCAGATGGTCAGCTCCAGCTCCTGCCGATGCATGAAATGTGCGTACATTTCCTCTTCTCCGGAGATGCCATGTGCCTTCGCATAAGGAGATCCGTTGAAATACCGAAGCATCAGCGGAAACCACATTTCATTCCCCTGATCATCCGACCGTTCCTTGCGGATCACATCGATGCTGGCTGCCACATTATCCGTCTTCAGGTACAGGATGTGCAGTTTCTTTTCCGCAAGCACTTTTCCAAGCTCCGTGTAAAAGGAAAGGATCTCCTCATCCGATGCATTTTTGTAGAGGATCATATCCTCAACGATGTTCTGGAACAGCGCGCATTCGAAGATCATCCGGTCATCATTCCAGTTCCGGTACCGCCGGAAAATGATATCCTTAAAGGCGTCATCTGCGATCCGTCCGTTATAGATCTCATACTGCTCCAGGTCTTTGTGAAAGCCCGGAACATCCGTGAGGATCTTCGTGTAGCAGATCACTCTCCGGTCATCCTCCTTATAACTCTTTGCCTCGATCTCCTGCCGGAGTTCCTGATATTTCTCCAGGATCTCCTCATATTGCTGTTCGGTCACATATGCGCACCAGGCAAGCTCCACCGGAGAATAATCCCCCTCCCGAAACACCCGGTGATCCGGGTACTTTTCGGACAATCTGCTTACCAATGTGCTTTTTCCGCTTCCCTGCAATCCTTCAACAAACCAGTTCATCCTGCCCTCCTTACATATCATTTCTCCCTATGCCATAGAAGAATCGTCCTTTGATCCGGTTCCCGGTCTCCGGCACGAAGCATCGATCATTCCCGCCGTCCCCGGGTATCCAGGTGCTCCAGAACCGCCCTGATATTCTCTTCTCGCGGGATCACTGTGGCCAGCTGGACCTCCGGGTGTCTCTCCACATACGCAACCAGACGGTCATACAGATTCTCTTTGGATTTCAGATAATCGGAAATGATGGTCTCATCATCATACCCAAGCCGCCGCAGGATCGCCGCCGATACCACCCCGGTCCGATCCTTCCCGGCTGCGCAGAAATAAAGCACGTTGCTGTCCGCGTCCATGATGGTATTCACGACTCTGTCCAGGTTCTCATCCAGCATCGAGACATAGCTTGCCGGAACAGCCTCCGGAGATTCCGGTACGACTCCTCCCGTGGTCAGCGGCATATGATAATAAGTAAATCCTTCCTCCGTCTCTAGCCTGCAGGGTTTCTTTTCGTATTCCTTTTCTCCCCTTAGATCTATAATGGTGGTTATCCCATTTTGGGAAAGCCACCGAACCTCATCATCCGTCAGTTTTTTGGGTGCGTCACTGCGGATATAACGATAGTCCCCCGTGGGCAGCGCCCTTGTATTATATGTGGATTTCAGCAGGGAATCCCTCCGCCGATACCCCAGTTCTGCAGGGAGATTCTCCCAGAGCTCCGTCCTGGACGCAGCCTCTCTCATGGACTCTATCACCAGTTCATCCGGATCCGGGAAGATCACAAGCCCGTCCTCCTCGCCACATTCCGGACGGATCGGGAATGCAAGCTGCTCCCTGTCCAGGGAGAACCGGGCATCCACCCCTTCTTTATTTCCTCTTGCATCCAGCCGGATCCACCTGTCGATCTCCCGGATATATACGCCGTTCAATCCGTGATAGATCAGCACCGGTGCTGTCTTGTCATCCAGGATCAGCTTCTGATAGCAAAAGCCTGCGGGTACTCCCTTCGCCCGAAGGATCGCTGCCAGAAGGTGGGACTTGGCAAAGCAGATTCCGTGTCCCGCAGCCAGCACCTCCGATGCACGGATGGTGATCCGGTCTTCCTCCGCATCTGCCGAGTGCGGAAAGCGGTCTCTCACATATTCATAGGCCTTCCGGATGAAATCCGTCTCTCCGTCGGAGCCTTCCTGCAGAGTGTCCGCCAGCCCTGCAACCGCCTCATTTTTATAATCTATGATCTCGTCGCACTTCAGATATTCATCTATCCTGTCAGTGTATAATTCGATTTCCATTTCCGTCCCCTGTCTCTGTGAACCTCTCACGCCTGTCGCCTTCTCAAACAGCTGATGTTCTTCATCCTGTAATGCTGATTTTACATCATCCCTCTCGAAATGGGCAAAGTTTTTTACGAAACCGGTGTAAGCACCATACATTCCCCGGAGCCGTCATGCTCCGTTACCGTTCATTCCAGAGTTCCCCGGTTTCTATTTCAGCATCTTCTTTGCCCTGGTGCACCATTTCAGGTAGGCTTCGTAGGTGTCGATCCCGAAGGAAACCGTAAGGTAATAGTAGATATGATCCTCCACATCCAGCTGCTTCTCCAGTGTTTCCCCGTAAGCCTTCAGCAGCTTCAGTTCCTGCCGGATCTCACCCTCAAACAGTTCTATATTGCGCAGAGTGACCTCCTTCTCTTCAGCTCCGCCGAAGAAAAGCTTCAGCAGGGTTTCGTACCGCAGTTCATTTCCTGCCTGCCCGTCCGACAGCCACTTCTTCAGGGTCTGCTGTCCCTCAGGGGTGATATGGTAGGTGATCCTTTCCCTTCCGCCTGAGGAAGTGTCACGCTTTATGATCAGCCCCCGGTTCTCCATATCCTTCAGAGCCGGATAGATATTTCCAAAGCTCCCTTTCCAGAAGAAGCTGATCGCTCCGTCGATCCGCTTCTTGATATCATATCCGGTCAGATCCTCGTGACTGAGCAGTCCCAGGATCACCATATCGATCTTTCGTTCCCTCGCCATTTTGCACCTCCTGTACATCATGATGCCGGGGGAAAAGGTATCCCCCCGGCTATGCTGCCACTGCCCGAACTACCGAGCAAGCACATGGTTCCTGACATATTCCACCACTTCCTCCGTGGTGAAATAATCCTCATGAGAAATCCCGTGAAAGATTTTGCATTCCGCATGGTCATAGCAATCCGCCAGCTTCTGCTGCAGTTTGTCATCCAGCGTTGTATCCGCGTCCGAGCCGATCACCGTCACGGGACAGGTGGTATTCTCGGCATACAGATCCACACGGATATTGTTCTTGATGAATACCGTAAGCGGTCCCCAGAAGATCGGTATGATCCTGTTATACATATCCGCGCTGGTCCGGTAGCCGGAGGCAAGGATCAGATGACTGCACTCTCTTACGCTGGCCAAATAGGCCGCCATGCCACAGCCAAAGCTGTGACCGAAAATGTAAATATCCTTCCCAGGGTACCTTGCCGCCGCGTAGTCATAGAGATCCTCCGCCGTCTGCTGCATGGTCTTAAGATTCATCCTTCCCCTGCTGTTCTGCGTACCATAGTAGTCCGCAGAAAGAAAGGGGCAGTCAAACTTCCCGCCGTAGGTTCCCACGGTATTATATGCAATATACATGGATCCGCCGAAGAAGAGAACGATCCTGTCCGACTCCTTCTCCAGATTATAGCCATAGCCGGAGAGATCCTCACTCATCTGGATCTCCACCGGTTCATACTGCACCTCTTCCTTCTTCCGGTCACCCTTATAAAACCTGTAGGAGATAAACTGCATGACCGCATCCGTAAGGAAGAAAACGATCAGTACGATCATCACGATTTTCAGAATAATGTACCATACACTCACTTTTCCGTTCTCCTTCTTCATGTCGCATACCATCCTTATATATCATTTTGATATATCGTTTTGATATAATATACCACATGGAGCCGAAGATTGCAAGTGGGTTTTTCCCGGTGCCCCTGTCAGCATTTCCATCAGCGCCGTTCAGCTCTGCAGCCGCCTGTTCCTCACTTCACAGGTTATACTTGAATACCTTCATCATTTCATTCGTCAGACTTATGTCGTTGGGCTGCAGTTCCAGAGCTTCCCGGGTTGTCCACTCTGCGTACTTCAGTTCCCCCTCGTCCATCCGGATGGTTTCGTCTCCCTCCAGATCGCAGAAAAAGCCCACCAGCAGGTCCTGGGCCATACCCCAGGGCTGGGACTTGTAATAGGTGATATTCTTCACCTTCACGCCCACTTCCTCCATCACCTCACGACGGACGGTATCCTCCAGGGTCTCTCCGATCTCCGCGAAGCCGGCCACCAGTGCATTATGGGCATAGCCGGTCCGGTATCTGGTAATGAGGATCCTGTCCCCGTTCCGGATCCCGATGATCACCGCCGGATTGATCCGCGGATATACCCTGTTCCCGCAGTCCGGGCAGACCATGGCCCGTTCCACCGCATCCGGCGTGAGCCGGCTGCCGCAATGTCCGCAGAACCGGTTGGCGTCATACCAGACGGAAAGATGATATGCGGTAAATGCCGCAAAAAGCGCTTTGTGATCCGCCGTCTTCAGCTTCCGAAGATCCCGCACGGACTGATATTCAAAGCCCTTCAGCTCCGCCGGTCCGTCATTCAGCAGGAAATATGCCGTATCATCTATGGTAAACAGATATACGGCTGCCGAAACCGTCTCCGTTTCTGCATCCCCTGTCTCCGTTTCTGCATCCCCTGCCTTCGGAAAATGGATCTCATTTTCGTCATAAGCTGCCAGGATCTTTCCCTCCCGGAAGATCATGAGACGGGAATCACCGGAAGGTGTCAGGTTTCTGTAACTGATGTCCATTTTCGATGGTGCGATGTCCTGGATCATATGCATCTCCTCCCTCATGGTATGATAGGCATGCCCCGAAGCATTCCTTCCGTATTACTCCACGATCTGCAGTTCCGTGTGGATCACCTGGAGCCCGGTCAGGGGATACCATTCTCCGCCCTTCCGATATGCAAGGACCGTATCTTCTCTGTTCACCTGCCGGTCTTCGTCAAGCGCTTCATAACTGATCTTTACAATTGCAATCTCATCCTGACTGTTCAGGAAGGTATAA
>CADBOW010000136.1 GCA_902796375.1 uncultured Lachnospiraceae bacterium
CTGGGATGATGCAGCAACCGGTCCAACCGGGAATGCCGCAGCAGCCTGGGATGATGCAGCAACCGGTCCAACCGGGAATGCCGCAGCAGCCTGGGATGATGCAGCAACCGGTCCAACCGGGAATGCTACAGCAGTCGGGGATGCCGGTCCAGCCGGGAATGCCGATGCAGCCGGGAATGCCGATGCAGCCTGGGATGCCTCAACAGCCGATTCCCACATCGGAACTTCCTACAACCCGGGTGACCATCACCGGGGAAACAGGATCCCTGGCCAGCCGGGAAGAGACCGGAAAGGAGAAGACCGGGAAGGAGAAGGATCCGTATCATGTGAAGACAAAGCCGAAGCGCCGCTGGCTGAAGCCGGTGATCTTCCTGCTGATCCTTGCGGCAGCAGGAGTCGGTACATTTTTCGTGATCCGTTATCTCATAGACCGGAAGAATTCCGGCTTTCAGGACTATTATAAGATTCCCACCTCACAGGACTGCGAGCTTACTTCGAAGGGAAGATACTATGTGAAGAGTCAGCTGATCCTGGAGGGAAATGAGGATTCCTCCTTCCGTAAGATAGAAAAGTTGGCGGAGGAGAAGGAAGGGGAGATCGTAGGATATAATTCACCCATCCGGGAATACCAGATCGAGTTTAAAGGCGAGAAGGATGAGACGGCACTGGGTACCATCATAAGTGAATGGGAGAAGAACGAACTGGTGGCAAAGGTGGATTACCATTATCCGCTGGAGGTTGAGGGAGGCTTCTCGGATTTCAGCAAGGATGTATGGTGGAATGATGAGGATGGAGAGAAACCGGCGGATTTTGAAGAGGACTGGGATATCTACAATCCCCGCGGAAACAACTGGGCGGTGGAGTCCATCTGGGCGCCGGCAGTATGGAATCCCACATCATTTGATCTGGGAGAGGTGAAGGATATCCAGTATCAGACGGTAAAGGTCGGTCTGTTGGATACGGTCTATGATCAGGGACATAAGGATCTGAAGGACCGTTTCATAACGGGAACGGAATCCGATCAGGAGGGAGAGGATACGCAGGGCACGGATGAAGAGGGTGCGGACACAGGGGCAAAGACACCTGAAGAAAATGCGGCAGAGGCTTATGCCGCATACATCGGACGCTCCGATGAGGATATGGATGAAGCGGCGAAGGCGGAGAAGAAACGCCTGTCCCACGGAACCCACATCGCCGGTATCATCGGTGCAAATATGGGAGACAACTTCGGTATCGCCGGGGTAGCGCAGAATTCGAAGCTTTCGGCAGTATCGCTGGCATCGGGGAAGGGAGACGGCTCCGTGCAGCTCTCCTCGGACTTCATTTGGAAATGTGAGCTTTCCCGGATGTTCCATAACGGTATTCAGCTGATCAATGTCAGTATGCAGATCTCTCCGGATACCAAAGGAGTTACCGAAGAAAGCATAACCTACATGAACAGCTCCCTGGAACGCTTCTTCCTGAAGTATCTGGAGCAGGAGGTGCCACAGGACTTCCTTCTGGTAAAGTCTGCAGGCGATTCCGCCAAGCCGAAGAAGGATCTTTCGGGAGAACTGATTACGGGAATTTCTGACACGAAGGTCCGGGAGCATATCCTCGTGGTTGGCGGAGCTTCGTATAACCTGGATAAATACGGAGCGTTGAAGGCCGGAGAGGAGTACGTCAGGACAGAGACCACAAATACCGGAGACGGTATCGATCTGTATGCTCCGGCAGTGGAGGCGCTTTCAGATATACCGGGAGACCGGGTGGAAATGCGGGAAGGAACCAGCGTGGCGGCGGCCTATGTAACCGGCGGATGTGCACTGGTCATGGGAGCAGCGCCGAACCTTTCCATGACTGAGGTGAAGAAGATCATTTGCAGTAATTATCTGTATGAGGTGGCAGATACAGGAAAGGGATATTTAAATGTATTTCTTGCCACGGAGGAAGCAAAGCGAAGAGCCTCCGGTCCGGAAGAAGCAGCACAGAGCCCTGCATCAGATCGGGGGGAAGAACTTCGTAAGAAGGCAGAGAAGAAGAAGGATGCGACCCGGGGAGTGGTGAAGCTGAAGCTGAACAGCAAG
>CADBOW010000137.1 GCA_902796375.1 uncultured Lachnospiraceae bacterium
CGCCTCTGCCTTCCAGAGCCCATGCAGATTGCAATATTCATATGCTGCAACCACCGGCTCTGCTGTCTGGAATACAGCCACCGGCTTCTCTTCCGGCTTCAGGCATTTCTTCTGATATCCCGTAGCCGTCTCGATCACGATCCACTGAATATAATGTGCTTCCATCATGGGATGCTCTACCGATCCCACTGTCACCGTAACCTCATTTCCGGAGGTCTCGATCACCGGAACATGCTTCTCATTTGCCGCATCCGTGGTATTCGGTATCAGCTCCTCACCCACAGTAAGTCCGTCACCGATCACGATCTGGTCATCAATCTTATAAAACTTCATACTTCCTTCTCCTCCTTTGTCTTTTTTGTCATTGTATTGTTTCCGAAGAGGTCATACCTCTCCGTTGTATCCTGCCTGAAGCAACCGAACCTCTCCGGATCCTTCCTGAACTACAGGGACTGCCTTCTCCTGCTCTTTGCCCTGGCCCGTCGAAGCTCCCGTGTCGCCCGGTACAGATCCAGCTCGAACTTCTGCCGGTTCCTCTCCTGGATCGATCTCAGGATCTGACCGGCGAAGAAGGCTTCAATGGCCGCCAGTACCGTAAAGCCGCAAACGATCAACGTCGGGAACCGGGATACCAGTCCCGTCTTCGCATAGGATATGAACACCGGGATCACAAAGATCAGCGACAGCAGAAACAGGATCATCGCTACGATCCCGTAGTAAAATGCCGGCCGGTAGGTCCGGAACATCTTATGTACCATCCGGATCACCCTGAATCCGTCGGAATAGGTACTGAGCTTGGACTCACTCCCCTCCGGACGATCCCGGTAATCTATGACCACATTATCCACCATCAGATTGTTCCAGGCCGCATGGATACTCATTTCCGTCTCGATCTCAAATCCCCTGGACATGATGGGGAAGGTCTTTACAAACCGATAACTGAAGGCACGGTAGCCTGTCATGATATCCTTGTTGTCATTGGAAAAAAGCTTATTGATGGACCAGCGTACAAATTTGTTGCCAAAATTATGAAACGGCCGTTTATTCTCCGTAAAATAGGAAGAGGACAGCCGGTCCCCCACCGCCATATCCGAGTCCTTCTCCAGAACACAGTTGACCAGCTCTCTTGCATTCTTCGGAGAGTAGGTATCATCCCCGTCCACCATGAGGTAACACTCGGCATCCACCTCCGCGAACATCCGGCGGATCACATTTCCCTTGCCCTGCTTTCTCTCATAACGGACGATCGCCCCGGCCTCCCTGGCCAGCCGGTCAGAGCCATCGGTGGAATTGTTGTCATATACATATATCTTCGCTTCCGGAAGTTCTGCCCGAAAATCCCTGACGACCTTCGCTATGGTCTGCTGTTCATTGTAGCATGGAATCAATACTGCAATCTTATCCATGATCAAAATCCTTTCTCAGCTCATTCTTTGTAGGGGCAAAATACCTTTTGATACCGGCATCATACCATATCCTGTCAGGCTCCTGACAGCCTAAGCATCCTCTTTCGGCTCTTCCTCCCTCTCCTCTTCCTGCAGGGGAGCCGGCTGTTTCACCAGTCCCAGCACCATGACAAAGGGTGCCAGCATCGCCACCGGAAGGAAATACCGCATATATCCGTTCACCGGAGAAACCATACAGAGTGCCACCAGAAGCAGGATCGGCCACAGATATCCCGCCGCCTTCCTTCTGGAGCAGATATATGCCAATGCGATCAGCAGAAGCCAGGTATAGAATCCCGGAGTGAAGAATACGGAGACCACAGGAACTCCCTCCAGCCAGGTGTAGAATTTCTCCAGTTCCTTTCTCAGATCCGGAAATGCGGAACGCACGTCGAAGATCTCCGCTACCGCCTCATCCTTCGAACGGATATATTCCACTGCGATCTGTTTCGTATCCACCCCCGCGTCCTTCAGCGAATTCTTCGCATAGAGAGGTGCGTTGTTCAGCTTTGCGTTCTTCCGCTCCTCATTTGCAAAATCCTCTTCCGGCGGATTTAACGGAATCGCGTGGTTTACCTTCTGGGCTGAATACAGCGGATACCAGTACCCGTCGCTTCCCTCCAGGAAAGCATCCAGATAGGTTCCCGGATAGTGAAGTCCCAGCCGAAGCCACACCCAGATATAATCCATCATATCGCCCGTGGATTCGAAATAGGAAGGCTTGATGGGATCGGCCTTAACGACATGATACTGCTTTGTAACCTCTTTCAGGCTCTTGTTGTCACGATATGCCTTCTCCAGAGTGGCAAGGTCCTTTCCCCCCACAGCATCCGGATAATACCGAAGGGTATTCACCACCTGTCGGGACAGCATGCAAAATGCCTCTCTGGCGTTTGTAGGATATACGCCCATCCATTTCTGGATCCCGCTCCAGAGCAGACTGCAGCACAGAAGTACTGCCAGAGCGAGGGCCCATTTCTTCAGCCGGTCCTTCTCCCGTCTGCGCCACCCGATCCAGAGGATCCCGAGAAATACCACCAGTACAATGGGCAGGATTCCGTTACGATAAAATGTGGACAGCAGCCCCGTCACCACGATCCACGGGAGTCGGGAAAACCAGAAGAACCGGATCCGCCCCTTCGTCGCCATGACATGCATATAGACCTGCAGGAAGAACATGGTGAAAAGGGAAGAGAAGATCGAGTCCTTGATCACCCAGATTCCGTGAGTCACAAAGATCGGACACAGGGCAAAGAACAGAAGCAGGATCCCCCGGATCCATCGGGGAAGACCCAGCCATTTGATACAGCAGATGCACAGCGCCAGAACACCGCACATCAGAAGCGTCTGAAAAAGGGATGTAAAAAACAGCCCTCCGGTGGCTCCGCCGAACAGATAACCGATACGGTAAAGTCCGCCGAAGACCAGACTGCCAAACACCGGATGATGTGCGGAAAGCGGATATACCCCTGTCCCCTGCATCAGCTGCCAGTAATAATCATATCCCAGAGAAACTGTAGGAAAGAAAAGGATCAGAAAGGGAAGCCAGAAAAGGAAGATCATCCCCAGAACGATCCCCCAGTCCTTCAGATATGCGATCCGCTTTTTCTCCCCTGTGATCTCCTGCTCTTTCTCTCCGAAGCGGTCCATACGCCGGAACAGCCAACGTGTTCCGTAATAAAAGAACAAATAAAACACCGGGATCAGGAGTATCACCACGGTCGCATTCTGCTTAAATCCGTTGATCACCGTCCCGGTATGTTGAAATGTTTCGATCAGGAGTCCCGCTGTCAGCATTCCTGTAAGTAAGAGTGACAATATGATTCTGATCCGACGATCCCTGCACTCCATTGTGATTCGGTCTCCTCTCCTTACTCTCCCAACTGCGGCTGTTTTTGATCAAACAGCGACAGATTTACGGTATAGGTATCATAGATCTCATGCTCGATGAAGAATACGATGGTGAGATCAAATTTGTTGCTGTAGGAAAGCCTGAATCCGGCACGTCCCAGCAGGTCCAGCGCTTCCGCAAGATTCAGCTGCAGCGCAAAGGAAAATGCCGCGATCGTCATTTTCTTCGGGTCATATGTAACCTTATTTTTGATCCGGTCAAATACCCTGCTGTCCACATTGGCGCGCTTATAAACCTCTTCCTCCGAGAATCCCTTCTGCCGGATCCACCAGAGGATCGCATCCTGCCATCCCAGTTCCTTCGACGGAAGCTGCTCTCCCTCCAGCTCCAGTTCGGTCGCGGCCAGAGTCTCCTTCGTCTTCGCCTCCACTGACTTCTCATTCATATAGGCATCGATCTTCTCAAAGACCGGACCGGACAGCACAAATGCATCGGAATCATATACCACGAGAATGATCTTCATTTCATTGCTGCCGAGAAACTCACGTATTACCTCCACGGCGATCTTCAGCGCCTCCGGTTTCGGAAACCCGCAGACTCCTGTGGCGATCAACGGAAATGCTACGCTCTTGCAGTTCAGCTCCACTGCCACATCCAGACTGTTCTGATAGCATGCACGAAGCGCCTCGGTCTCTCCTTCGGTTCCGCCCTTCCACTCCGGTCCCACCGTATGGATCACATACTTCGCCGGAAGCGCAAAGGCCGGTGTGGGAGCCGCCTGTCCCACATTCAGTCTTCCGATACGGGCACGTTCCGTCAGCAGATACTCCGCACCTGCCGCTTCATAGACCGCCCGGTCCGTTCCTTCTGCATAGGTCGGCTCCGGATTCGCCGTGTTGACTATGGCATCCGCTTTTACTTTAGTTATATCATTTCTCACGATCCGAAATGCCATGGATACTCTCTCTTTCTATTTTTCATCGATTACCAGTGTCGCCGAACCGTAAGCTTTCAGCGGCCGACCGTTCTCGTCCTTCTCCAATGTATACCGTACATGGAAAGGAACCCTTCCCACTGTCAGGGGGATGATCGCCTCCAGATAATCAACGCCCTGCTCCAGCTGTTTATGCCAGTCACGGTACATATCTGCATAATCCAGCGGAAATACGCCGTTTTCGATCACCGGTTCCGGATAATTCTTGATCAGCGGCGGGAGTCCCAGATCCCGCATACATCGGAAGCAGGGTCGCATTTCCTTTGTAGCAATGGTGTATTCCCAGGCATATACATTTGCCTGCTCGAAGGCAAATTTGTATCTGGCCTCATCCTCTGCAAGCTGAATATCACGTTTCTTCTCCGCAGTAACATTCTGCACCATGGAATAGAACAGATACTGGGTTCCGGCGTCTCCGATCACCCGAAGGTAGGTCCGGATACAGATCCGGTCCTCTCCGCAGCAGTCGGATACAAAGGTCCGCCAGGTTTCAACCATTTCCTCATCCTTGAATTCTATGGCCCGTTTCAGAGCCTTCTCGTACTTCTCCCGGCTCTTCTCATCATGAAATGCCCATGGATCCTTACCGATGATCTCATGCTCACTCATATTCATGCCCAGCTCCTTCACGTACTTTCGGTTCACGCGAAGAATATCCAGCGCATGGTTCTCCACATCATAGGTAAAGATGGCCGCACCGCCCACGAAATTATTGAAGATCAGGGTTTCCATGGAATTCGGATCCCAGAACTTACCTGCATCCAAAGTCTTCACCAGATGCATGCCCGGAGTCAGAGGTTCATGATCCAGCTGCATCATTTTCACCAGGAACTCTTCCTCCGAAAGCGGCTTATAGTAAAGATACCCCTGAATGTAATTGCATCCGGTACTCTTCATATAGTCCGCCTGCTCCATCGTCTCCACGCCCTCGGCAATGACCGGCGTTCCCAGCCACTTCGTCATCTGCACGATGGAGGACAGGATGGTACCGCCGCGTCCGCCGATCTTTCCTGCCAGAAATGCCATATCCAGCTTGATGACATCCACATCCAGATCCTTCAGGATATTCAGAGAGGAATAACCGCTGCCGAAATCGTCCATTTCCACGGTATAGCCACGGTCATGCAGCTGACGCAGCACACGGGTGATCAGCTCCAGTCCGCCGATGGCGGAGGACTCCGTGATCTCCAGACGGAGATACTGAACCGGAATGTCATACTTCATCCGGATCGCTTCGATTTCCTCCACATAGTTGGTGTTATAGATATCATACCGAGACATATTAACGGAGATCGGAATGATGGAGATTCCCTGATCCAGACATTTACGCTGGAACTTGCACACCGTTTCGAAAATGTGCAGATCCGCCCTGTAAATCAGATTGTTCTTTTCAAGAACGGGAATAAAATCCCCCGGCATCTGAACTCCGTAGATCGGATGCTTCCAGCGCATCAACGCCTCCGCACCCACCATACGTCCGGTAGAATGATTGATCTGCGGCTGGTAAACCGCATAGATATGATCAAATTGAAGGGCATCCTCAAAACAGCCGACCAGCTCCGGCTCATTCATTTTCTGTAATTCTTCCATATGTAACCCCTCTCAGAAAACTACATGCTCCGTAAAAATTGTACCATGAAGCTCCGAATTTCGCCACCTTTTCTTATGGAGAAATGGTCGGTCGATTAAGCTGTTTTTGCCTTCTCTGCCTCTTCTTCTTTCATGACCACTGCAACGTGGTTGTACGGGATCTCGATGCCTGCTTCCTTCAGGGCCTTTCCAACCCGGAGATTGATATCGCTGATCACTACCTCCGTGGAACTGGTCGGCTCAAAGTATATGGTGGTTCCCATTTCCAGGTGACTGTCCCCGTATTCAATAAAGTAGACCGGTCCGTATTCTCCGGTATCCTTCCATTTCGGAACCGAGTATTCCGAAGCCATGAACGCATTCCGGATCACCTCCATCGCCTGTTCCGGATCCGTTTCATAACTCACCCTGAAGCGGCAGTGGATCGACCGGGTCTTTGTTCCGTGACTCATATTCGTGATCACACAGGCGTTGATCTTGCTGTTGGGAATAATGGCAACCAGCGTGTCAATCTTCCGGATCACCACATGCCTCGGGGTAATATCCACAACAATCCCCTTTACTCCGTTATCCAGCTCTATCCGATCCCCGATCTCAAAGGGCTTATTTATACTGAGCATAAATCCGCAGAGCAGATCGCTGATTGCAGCCTGTGCTGCCAGACCGACGATAGCCGTGACCACTGCAGTTCCCTGGAAGATCACCTTTCCGAAATCAGCCGTTGCCGAAGAGCTGACAAGAACACATATGATTGCGATACAAATGATCGCACTCCGGATTACGTTCTGCGTAAAACGCACCTTGATATCCTTCTTATCCTTCAGGCGCTTTTCGATCAGCTTCTTTTCGATCTTCAGGACAATGATGGTGATCACCGTTGCGATCAGTGCCAGCACCAGAAACTCCACCAGCTTTCCCAGCCAGTCGGTCGGGTGAAAAATATCGCTGAAATCAACTCCGTATAACCCGTACATATTGTTTCTCCTCCCCCAGTCAGGTTTTTCGTGCTATTGTATTTCCGTTATATATCTCTGTCATACTTTTCCGTCATGGATTTCTGCCATACAACTCTGTCATGCATTTTCATCATGGCTTTCTGTCATACATCCCTGTATACATATCCGTCATTCATTTCTCCCGCGCATTCCCGTCAGGCATTTCCGTCATGTATTTTCCTCAACCGTCGTTTTCAGGCGGTCCTCTACGATCATAGATTCAGCGGAAGATGCAAAATCAGGGAGCGGCCGGCCGGTCACTCCCCGTCTTCAGGTATAGCTAAAGCTCGCGCAAAATTGCCGGGTAGTTCACACAGCTATACGAATGTCCGGCATAATATGAGTCCGGATCATGTACGATCAAACAACTCTGTACTGAAATAACGCTCTCCGGTATCGGGAAGTACGGTTACGATACGCTTTCCCTTTCCCAGCTGTTTCGCCATCCGAAGAGCAACACATACATTCGTTCCACTGGAGATCCCGCACAGGATCCCCTCCTTCGCCGTCAGCTGTCGGGTGGTCTCGATCGCTTCTGCATCCGAAACCAGTTCGATCTGCTGGATCAGATCCCGATCCAGGATCGGAGGGATCAGTCCGTCTCCGATACCCATCTGAAGATGGGAGCCTATGGATCCTCCGGACAGGATCGCCGCATGCTCCGGCTCCGCTGCCCAGATCAGGATCTCCGGATTCGCCTCCTTCAACAGAGTTCCAAGTCCTGTAATGGTTCCTCCGGTTCCGATCCCGGAACAGAAACCATCGATCCTGCCGTCCACCTGCTCCAGGATCTCACGCCCGGTATGCAGCAAATGAACCTTCACATTCTCCGGATTGGAAAACTGATCCGGCATGAAACACTTCGGGTCCTCCCTGCACATACGTTTCGCGGTTTCGATGCAGCGATCGATACATTCTCCGATATTATTGTCATCATGAACCAGCAGAAGCTCCGCTCCATACTGTTTGATCAGCAGCCGACGCTCCTCACTGACGGAATCCGGCATGATGATCACCACATGATATCCTCGTACAGCCCCCACCAGCGCCAGGCCGATGCCCTGATTACCGCTGGTCGGTTCCACTATGGTACTGTCCGGCTTCAGGATCCCGTCCCGCTCCGCCGCCTCGATCATCTGGAGTGCGGTTCGGGTCTTGATGGATCCGCCGATATTCATTCCCTCGTACTTAACCAGTACCTCCGCATCCTCCGGCCCTGTCAGATGATTCAGCCGGATCAGCGGCGTACTACCTATTGCCTCTAAAATGTTATTGCAAACCATGATATTCTCCTACTGTCTCCGGCCATTCCGCTGCCCGGATCCTGAGCCTGTGCGATGCACAGGGCACGCATAATCATTGTACCCTTTTCAGGAGAAAGAATCAACCGGATTTAAAAAAGTGCCCGCATTCCGCAGGCACTTTCTCAATCGGTTTGGCCCTCGCCCCAAACTCCGATCCGTTCTATCTTCCGTTCAGCTTCTCAATGATCGTAGGAAGCTCGCCGTCCACCTTGTCATTATCCAGCTGACAGGTACCGGCCTTCCGATGTCCGCCACCGCCATAGGACAGACACAGCTCACCGATATCCACGGAGGAATTCCGGTTAATGATCGAACGACCGATCATAACAGCCGTATTCTGCTTCCGGAAGCCCCATGCCACATGTACGGACACCTCTACCTCCGGCCAGAGAGCGTAAACCATGAAACGGTTACCCGTATAGATCGGATCCTGATCCCGAAGATCGATCACGGCAACCTTATCATGAATGGTGGTGATATCCTTCAGCTGAGCGACAAACTTCTCCTGCTGATCAAAATACATATCCACCCGCTCCTTTACATCCGGCAGCTCCAGCACCTGCTTGATGTCATGATCCACACAATAGTCGATCAGCTCCATCATCAGATCGTAATTGGAGATCCGGAAATCATGGAAACGTCCCAGTCCGGTACGGGCATCCATAAGGAAATTCATCAGCACCCAGTCTGTAGGATTCAGGATCTCTTCCTTTGTGAAATCTGCGCTGTCTCCCTTGTCCACAGCGATCATGATCTCCTCGGAAACCCGCTTGAATCTCTCAGCCCCGCCGTAATAATCATAAACCACCCGGGCCGCAGACTTTGCATCCCCGTCAATGATATACTTTCCTTCGTATTCTTCCTTCTTATTTCGAATCAGCTCACTCTCATGGTGATCGAATGCGATCCCAACCCGCTTATCAAAAGGCAGGTTTGTGGTGATATCATTTTCGGACAGCTCTATCTTTCCGTCCTGCACATCCTTCGGATGTACAAACTTGATATCCCCGATCAGGTCCAGCTCCCTCAGGAGCATGGCGCATACCAGTCCATCGAAATCACTTCTTGTAACCAACCGCTTCTTCATAGTCATGACCTCCTCCAAAGACCCCATTACCCTTTGATGTTACCACAATTCTGTCTATCCGTCCAGCAGATTACTTACCGTTGTCCTGAGCACGAAGCGTCTCCGTTTGTCCCTTCGTCACACGATATACAGTAAAATGCTCCGCCACCTGTCGTACCTCATCCTGCGCCGAAAGAAATGCCTCCGCCACCTTCGGATCAAAATGCGTTCCCGCATCCTTCCGGATGATCTCCAGCGCATCCTCAAATGTAAATGCCTTCTTATAACAACGCTCCGATACCAGTGCGTCAAATACGTCCGCTACTGCCATGATCCGGGCCGAAAGCGGGATCTCCTCTCCGGAGAGACCATGGGGATATCCCTTTCCGTTCCATTTCTCATGATGATACTCCGCAAGATTCTTGGCCTCTTTCAGATAAGCCGAATCCGGTACCGTGGTGATGACCTGGTCCAGAATATCCGCTCCGGCCGTCGTATGCGTCTTCATTTTCTCGAATTCCTCTTCCGTCAGCTTGCCCGGCTTGTTCAGGATCACGTCGGATACCGCGATCTTGCCGATATCATGCAGCGGCGCGGAATTCTCCACATCATACATAAATTCATCCGTCAGCTGATCCGTATAATACCCCAGCCGCTTCAGATTCTCCATAATGATCCGTGTATAGGCCGCCGTCTTCCGGACATGATCTCCGGTGCTCTCATCCCGGCTCTCCACCATATCCGCCAGCACCATGATGAGTGCATTCTGCATCCGGGAAATGGTTTCCGTCTTCGTCCTCAGTACGCTTACGTAGTGCTCACTGTCCTCCGTGGTCTTCGACAGTGCCTGATACATATTTTCAATCTCATCGCCGGTATGGATATCCAGCTTCCGGATCCGCTCCACGTTGTCTTCAAAGGACTCTTCGTCCTCATAGGCAAATTTGCTGGCGCTGATGGCCATGGTGTTGATGGGCAGTATGATATTATAATCGGAGATCCACATGGCAACCGCCAGTGATAAAATGAAGAAGCCCACGAACAGAAGGATCAGCTTCGTCAGGAAATCCGTCTCATTTCGATAGATCATCGACACGGATATATCGGCGCCTGCATAACATACCGTAACACCCTCTGAATTTTTGACCGGCGTAAGAACCGTGATCAAACGTCCCCAGCGATCGTTCGTCTCCAGAGGTTCGATTTCCTCACCGGCCATCAGCTCTGTCCGACAGCCGTCATAATCCTCTCCGATCTCCGTAACAAAGCCCGGCGGATCTCCCGGATACTCCTCCGTATCCACATCAAATACCACGTGGAAGCCGTCTTCTCTCACTGCGTACACATAAATGAATTCAATGCCGGGGTTGCTTTCCCTTACATTGATCAGCCTCCGTTTTATTTCCATATACCCGGGGGCAGCCTCCCCCTTCTCCAGGTATTCACCGATCATATCCGGATCGATCATATTAGCGACCATCTGGCTGGTACCCTTTGCAAAATCCGTATTTTCCCTCTGGGTATAATCCCGATATAAAAATGCACTGATCAGCAGTGCCGCAAAACCCATGACCACAAATACCAGGATCAGCAGCAGGAGCAGCTTTGTCCGAAGCGACATCTTCCGATTCTTACCCCGTTTCACCGCACGGTTTTCCTCATCCGTCAGAGGCTTCTGCTGCCATCCGCGGAATTCCAGAAAACTCCGGAATTTCTTCGGAAGGATCAGTAAAATAATTGCCAGAATAAGGATCGTGATCCCCTTATCCGCCAGCTCGATCACAAAACTATCCCAGATGGTTTCAGCAGTCAGCGGATCCTTCATCACAATGGTGATCACTATCCAGTAAAGCGTATCCATGATACTGAGTATGAGGATCAGCCCCGGAAATCCCAGAGGCTTCTTCAGAAATCCTTTTTTTGCAAACAGGTAGGTGATCAGCGCAATCAGCGCATTGATTACGACATAATACAGGGCCTCCGTATCGGTGATGCCCTTCATAAGATTTGTGAAAAGACCCACAATAATACCCGGTAGGTACCCACATATCGATGCAGATATCACGGTACCTACCGAATCCATGTAGAGCGGCAGATCAAAAGCCGTCATCAAACGGGAACCGCCCAGATTGATCAGTATACAAATGATACAGACCAACAACATTTTTGGTGTTTGTCTTTTGTAGATTACATTATCATTCATATCCGCCGGAACAAATCATTTACTCCCATTTTCTGTAATAGAGTATAGCAGAATTCAGCGCGGAATGAAACCCTGATCCGAAGTTAAAAGTTCATTTTTACATCCTGACGCCTTACATCGTCAGCCACGAAGAATTCCTTCTTAACTGCACCGAGGCTCCCTGCAACCATGCTGCTGGGGAAGGTAACAAGCTTCGTATTGTAGGCCGTTACATTTGCGTTATACAAACGACGGGATGCCTGCAGATGCTCTTCCACATCGGCGATGGTCCTCTGAAGCTCCACGAAATTCTGGCTGGAACGAAGCTCCGGATAATTCTCTGCCAGGAGTCGGATCTGTCCGGACAGAAGATCCATCCGTCCGTTTACAGCCTGACGATCCGCCATGGACATACCGCTTCTCAGCTGAACGATCTCCGTCAGCGTTTCACGCTCATGTCTCTGGTATCCCTTTACAACATCTACCATTTTTGTCAGAACATCGTAGCGCTTTGTAAGTGCCACATCGATTCCCGACAAGGCCTCATCACATTTTATTGAAGCCACCTTAATTCCATTGGACATCGCGATCCAGCTGATCACAAAGATCAGGATCAGACCAACAATACCACCAACTACTGCCCAGATCATAATTCATTCCTCCTTTACCATATCAATCCATGATCCATGGTTCATACCGATGAAGCGCATCTACTGCGGAATGCAGTTCAGTATCTGGATCAGTTCCTCGATCACAGCTACATCCTGCTCCATCCGACGCTTCTCCTCCGGATATACGATGGGCTTCCTGAGATTCGCATCAAAGGAATCCATATTTGTATTCAGACCCACCATCAGGTATCCGCTGTCAAATACCATCGTGATGCCTCCATACTTGTTCTTCAGTGCCTGGATCCGTTCCATCATCTGCGGAGTCAGGATGTAAAATGCATCGTGCTCCGACATGGCCTTCACCTTGAACTGCTTATTGAAACCTACGCTCTCCAGTTGCAGCTTTCTGTTCTGGACTCCGGATGCGGGCTGTCCCGCATACAGGAAATTTGATGAGAAGATCTGAACCGCAGAGCTTCTCTTGGTCGGATATTCAAAACAGAACATTCGTCCGCGGAAATAAGTCGTTGTATGTGAACTCCTTCCGCTGCTGGTATGATACTGGATCGTCACATCCGCCTGCTGGAACCGGATCCCCCGGTAAACTGCATTGATGTAATCCTCCGAATAATACCGGTTTCCGAGCTTGCATATGCCGGAGCTCTTGATCAGCATCTGATCCATTCCCTGTTCCCAGTTGTAATATACATCCTGGAAATGCTCCTGCAACATCTGCCGTACGAAGGTTTCCTTGTACAGCATTTTCAGCCGTTTCTGCAGGTTTCCGCCCTTCATCAGAAGGAATAAACCTAAAACGCATACAACTATGATGATCGGGAATAATGCTCCGATCCCCGGGGTCATCCTGCCTATAATGGCAAAAACTAAAATTCCGACCATCATAATGACCATCCAGATATACCGGGAATTGATCTTCTTGCGAAGCTCCTCCATTTCCTGCATGGTAGCGGCAATGCCCTGCGAATTCACAGGCGTTCCGCCCTGTCCCGCTCCCGGTATCCCGCCCGGATACTGTCCCGGTGCTGCTCCGGGATACCGTGGTGGCATCCCGCCTGCTCCCGGCATTCCGCCAGGATACCGTCCCGGTACTGCTCCGGGATACTGCTGTGGCATCCCACGCGGTGGCGTTCCGCCTGGCTGTCCCAAGCCATTGTTTTCGTCCAGGATCAGCGAATATTTACTTCGATCATATATGTTCGGGCCCTGACCCGTTCCATATGGACCTGTTCCGCTCATGGTTTCTTCTCACATTTCCTTCGGATCCCTTTCCGGGTGATACCGGTTCCGGTTCCATTTTCGTGAGCCTCCGTATGAATATAAACTTACACGATATTACTTCTTCTGTAAAGAGGAAGGTTCCCATATTGAACGATAATTCGTTCATCCAATAAACGTTATAATTACACATAAAACTGCGAAAGCACCGCCATCTGACGGTGCTTCCATATGGATTCTACAATATGACTAGTCCCAATACTCTTCATGCTTAACCATCTTCATGATCGGACGTACCAACAGAAGCGCGATCGCGATCAGGCAGAGATAGAAGCACAGTCCATAGTGTGCTCCGACCCTGACACTGGTGCGGATCAGGCTGTTGAAAATGACCAGAAGGAACAGGATCAGCACGAATGCCGGAATATAGAACTGAGAAAACGGCAGTCTCTTGTATGCTGCAACTACTGATGCCAGTCCGCCTTTTCCGGACGAGAATTCAACGATAATCGTCCATACCATTGTGACAAAGAAGAAAAATGCCCACAGCTTCAGGACACCACCATCACTCGCAAAAAGACCTGCCCCGATCCCAAATGCAGATACCCAGGCGGGAAGCCAAGCTACCAGGAACAGGAAGAATACAGCTATACAGGTGCAGATCCTAAGTGGATCCGACTTCATCGTATCTACAAAGCCGGTGTTCATCCCCGGCGTTCCGATGTTCTGCTGCTGCTGGAAACCATTCGGCTGCTGTCCGGGCTGCTGTCCCGGCTGCTGATACTGCATTCCCGGCTGTTGTCCGGGCTGCTGATACTGCATCCCCGGCTGCTGTCCGGGCTGCTGATACTGCATCCCCGGCTGCTGTCCGGGCTGTTGCTGAGTTACTGGCATGCCGCAGGTCGGACAGAAGCTTGTGCCCTCCGCCAGCGGTGCGTTACAATTTGGACAATTCATGTTAACCCTCCTGATAGATTTGACCAATAAACCATCATTTACCACTGAATATGAATAATTATTCACATACACTATTAAATTAACATAAATCCCATCAGATTGCAATTATTAGCTTTCTAAAATTTAAGAAAATTAAGAAAACCGGATGCCTGTTTCAGACATCCGGTCGCTGCTTCCATTTACTGGAAATTATTCGGATTGTATGGCGGCTGCTGAGGCTGCTGCATCGGCGGCTGCTGAGGCTGCTGATATCCGCCCGGCTGCTGGTATCCACCCGGCTGCGGTGCTGCACCATACATCGGACGCGGTGCCATCTGCGGCATCTGAACGCCGATATGACGTAAATGTGCATCCTGTCCAATCAGGATTGCGTAGATACCTGCCGGAATACTTGCAAACGCCACGGTCTGCATCAGGCCCTGAAATAACTGGTATGCTACAAGTCCGCCCTTGTACTGTGTTGCACCAATGATCGTTGCA
Source organism: uncultured Lachnospiraceae bacterium (assembly GCA_902796375.1). GTDB lineage: Bacteria > Bacillota > Clostridia > Lachnospirales > Lachnospiraceae > Eubacterium_Q. The sequence continues at coordinate 14,713 of CADBOW010000137.1, forward strand.
ACCAGTCCCAGAACCACAACCGAAGCGGCTATGATAAGTAACGCTGTTTTGATCTTTTCTCTGATAATCATACTCTTCTCTCCTTTACACGGTCAGATTTATTACTATGGAAATTATACCTTTTTCATAGCTAAAACGCAACCGTCATTCTATGGAATTCCCAATTCCTTTTTGGATTTCGTCTTAATGAAACTGAGCGCTTTTGCCACAGTGGAGAATTTTCCGGAAACGTACTTCTGCGCAGCGGTTGAAATAAAGCCTTCATAGTTTTTATCCTGGAAAGTTACCGCTTTCTGTGTGATCCCCTCGTTCACCTGACTCCATACCGCGATGGGGTTCTGTCCTCCGAAGAACTTCCGCGCGGCATAATTCTTCTTCAGCTTTCCTGCAGCAAGCTGCCGGTTCGCCTCCTTGTTATTCACCACATCCCCGCATTTGTTCGTGATCTGGACACCGATCGCCGGATCACAGGTAAGCTCGTACAGGATGAAAGCGCAAAGCTCCGGATTCGGAGTCTTCTTTCCGACAGATACATAGGTTCCGCCCCAGTAGAAGCTGGACGGACCTGCACAGGTTGCCCAGGAACCATCGGTAGCACCATATCCCTGAAATACGCCGATCATCCAGGGGCAGCCGAAATAACAGAATACATTTCCGCCATCCTTCATATTATCTGCCCATTTCTCATCCCACATATTTGACTTGTTGGTGTACCCTTTGCTCACCAGCTTCTTGGCATATGTGATATATGTCTTCATGGTATCATCCGTTTTGAACACTTCCTGTCCCTTCGAGTTTGTCTGAACCCAGGGCTTCGAATGTGTATTTATGATCGCATAGTAGATGTCCTTCGGTCCGGAGACGATCTTATACCCCTTCGCCTTCAGCTTTGCCGCCGCACGGAAGAAGGAATCCCAGTCCTTCAGCTGCTCCTGGATCTCCTTCGGATCATCCGTTCCGAAGACCTTCTTCGCGATGGCCCGGTTATAGAATACAGAGCCTGCGGTTGACTGCCAGGTAACCGCCTTCAGCTTGCCCTTATAGGTTCCGAACTCCTTCGCATAATCATAGGAGTTCTGCATCATGGCATCCGTGAACCCTATGGTCTTCAGATCCAGAGTCTTGGAATCATCGTCGATCCAGTATTTGGCACTTCCGATATCCGCAGGGATCAGGGATGGATACTTGTTGCTCGCAAATGCAGCATCGATTATCTCAATGCTCTGCTCCGATGCAACCCCCAGATTAACGTATTTTACATATGGCTTCAGCTTCGGATACTTGTTCAGCACGATATCCAGCTTCTTCTTAAAATCATCATCCCAGCTGTAAGCGTAAATCGTCTTTGCTTTGGTCCACTTTGATGTATCCGGAACCTTCAGCTTCGCCTTCACGGTTGTGGCCTTCTTCAGTTTTCCCGAATCAGCGAATACATAGAGCTTGTTTCCAAGGTACATCTCGCCGGTTACCATGACACCTTCCTTAAAGTAGTACTTTGCTCCGCCGATGGTCTTCCATCCAACCTGCATTTCCCCGGATGCCTTGAAATAATACCATTTCTTACTGATCCTCTGCCAACCGGTCTGCATATATCCTTTCTTGTCAAAATGATACCATTTGCTGCCGATCTGCTCCCATTTGTTGACCGCATGCTTTCCGTTGGAATACTGATAATAATATCCCGTCTCGTCCTTCAGCCATTTCCCTCCTGCAGCCTCAGCAGTTCCGCTGCTCAGCATAACTGCTGCCACTGCAAATACCAGCAGCATGGCCGCAAAAAGAAATGTCCCCCTTACTCTTGCTTTCAATACAACCCCTCCTTTCGATTTTCAGACCTTGTTTTCAGATCTCGTTTTCAGTTACCCTCTTTTTCCTTTTTAATCTCCAACCCTCTTTTATTATAGAAATATTATATCACTCCTGAAGGAAATGGAGGATATAAATTCTTTTTTACACGAAAAAAAAGAGCCAAAGGCCTAGCTTGAAGCTAAGTCCTCAGCCCTCCTGTAGTGGGCCGCCGGGGGCTCGAACCCCGCACACCCTGATTAAGAGTCAGGTGCTCTACCAAA
>CADBOW010000138.1 GCA_902796375.1 uncultured Lachnospiraceae bacterium
CTCCTTATCCTTCCGCATTTCCTGCTTCACCAGCATGCTGTTGATCATCTCAAAACGGTTCATATCCTTCCGGTTGTAGGACTTCTTTTTCAGAACCTCGCTCTCCACGATCTGAGCGTTGCCCTCCGGGTCATCCTCAATGGTGTAGACCAGGCGCTCCCCATGGAAGATCACGAATTCCATCACATAAAGCCCTCTGACAACCTCCTCCATCCTGTGAGTCTGCATCACGCCGCGGTTGCCCGTGCCGTAACGCACATACACCTGCCGAATATCCTCGGTCTTATAGATCAGGTAGGTCTTCAGGAAGACATCCTGCGGCAGCTCCAGGAAGGAAGCAAAACTCTTGTAGAAGGGGAGGATCTTGCCCGCATCGATGAAGCGGATGGCCGTATCCGTGATCCATTTCTTCTGCTCATTTGTGTAACGCTCCAGACGGCTGAAATACTGAAGCAGCGCCGTACTGGAGATCTCGTCGTCGATATTGCCCTTCTGAATCTCGGAATACAGGACCTCGAAAATGTAATTCGGAACCTGCATATCCCGGATCAGATAATTATGAGCGGCCAGCCGGAGGAAGGCCTTTACCACAAGCCCGCGGCTGCGTCCTCCGTAATAGGTGGCGAAAACATCGTATATGTACTCCAGATGCTCTCCGGTGAACATCATCTGTGCCAGGGTATTCTCCGCCAGCGGCGAGATGTCCGACACTCTGTCCTTCGCCAGCTTGAACAGCCCGGCCAGCTCATCGATGGAGCCGTTGAAATTCATCACCAAATAGGTCAGGATATTGGTATTCACCGTACCCGTCTTATACAGGTTCAGGCAGATGGACATGAGGTTCTCGTTCAGGAAGCCCTCGGAATCCTGCACGCCGTAGTCCGCCAGACGGTAGAGCTCCCGGACATCCAGTTCGTTGAAGCCGTACAGCTTCACCGCCTCGAAGGCCTTGTCGAAGAGATTCATGTCGATCAGATAGGTGATGATGGTCCGGGCGTTGGCATGGGTCAGATATTCGATATCCAGCCGGCGCAGGTATTTCACCAGTACATCCGTATCCAGATTCTCATGGTAGTATTCAATGATATTCAGGCAGGCTTGCTGCTTGTAATCATCAGAGATCTCATCGCAGTTGATGATCTCGCGCGCCGCATTGACCTCACCGGCATTCCGGTAGGTGAACTCCCCGATGGACTCATAGTTGAAAAGCAGCACACGGTAATCCCGGGGGCTGTACTCGCGGCAGATGGGCATGTACGCCTTCTCATCCACGATCCGTTCGAAATGATACGGAATGGAGCCCGCATACCGGTTCCCGTCCTTATCTTCGAAAATGATGGAAGCATTGTCCGACAGGATCTCCACATAGGCTTCGCCCTTGGTCAGAGGCACATGCTGTACCTCCCGCAGCTCGCCGTGGCTTACGATCACCGCCCGCACATTTTCATTGTAGCATACCAGCTTCCTGCGGAAGATGATATTGATGAGCTTCCCTGCGAAAATGGAGCTCACGGACTCCGGCTCCAGGAACTCATCGTAGATCACGGTCAGGTCGTCATTGACCTTCCCCTTCATGATCATCTTCTCCATGAAGTCCTCCATGGTGGGGGCGTATTCATGGTAGATCTTCATGTGCTCCGACTTATTGAAGATCACGTTGGCATAGAGGTACGCCAGCTCATCCTCATTCAGTGTATTCTTATAATTCAGGTACATCAGCACCGGAGCCGGGATCCGCTCATAATGCGACCGGTCCATGCTGCGGATGTAGCACTCATTCAGGCCGATGTATTTCAGAGAGGCATCAATGGCAGCCTTGTAGAAGCGGTGATACCTGTGATCCAGCATATTTGCGGAGATCAACATGGAGCAGATACTGGAAAGCACCTCCAGATTCTCCGTCTCATTCTTCAGGATCCTCTCCTGCTCCCGGGCCAACATGGTCTCATCGAAATGATCATTGAAGGACTGCTGCACCTTCTCGTCCAGCCGCGCCTTCTCCCGGTCATAGGTCTCTCCCTCACTGGAAAGCCTTAAGGGATCGTCCGGGCTGCTGAGGCTGACTTCCTCTTTCTCCTCTTCCTTCCCCTCGTCGTCAAAACCGGTAAAGACGAAGCCGTCCTCGTCTTCTTCCTC
>CADBOW010000139.1 GCA_902796375.1 uncultured Lachnospiraceae bacterium
AAGCGGAAGCCCTACCACCGCAAACAGACGGGAAGAATACCCGTTCGGGTTCCCGTCAAGACCAAAATGTGTCGGTATCTCCTCCGGCAATCGGTTATACACGATAAGCCCCGGAAGGATCGCCGTAAGGCAGAGTCCGATGGAGATGAGATCCACTTTAGTCAGTCGGATTCTCTTCATGCTTCTCCGCCCCCTTTTTTTTCGGTGCAAACTGTGAAAACCACATCATGATTTCCTCAAACACCGATGTATTCAGCGAATAGAATATAAAATTCTTCTCTCTGGTTTCATAGACCAGATCTGCCTGCTTCAGCTGTTTCAGATGATAGGACACCGTCGCTGCAGTCATATCAAACTTCGCGGCGATATCCCCCGCCGACATCCTTCCCTCCCGAAGCATGGTCAGGATCTCTCTTCGAACCGGGTCCGATAATGCTTTAAATGTATCCGGAAAACCCATAGCCTGCTCTCCTCTCTCTATCTATCTATATCTATTTTGTGTCTCATTTCCGCGTTTTGCAGCCTCCGCCATCCCGCGCTTGCAGCCTCCGCCACCTCGCTCTCGCAGCCTCCGCCACCTCGCTCTCGCAGCCTCCGCCACCTCGCTCTCGCAGCCTCCGCCGTCCCGCAACTCACGCCGCTTTTCTCTTACATCCTACCCTGCCATGCATCTTGCAGCCTCCGCCGCCCCGCGCTTACAGCCTATGCTGCTTCTCTCTCTCAGCCTCCGCCGCTTCTCTCTTACAGTTTCCTCCGCTTCGTGATCACCACCGTGAGTACAGTAAATACAAGGGATGCCACGCCGGCCACCAGGATCGCCGTAAGAAAATCTCCCGGCTCTGTCTCACCCTTCAGCATGGAAGCACATCCCAGAAGCTTCGTCGGAAGCACGTCCTGCAAAGACTCCGCCATTCCAAGGAGCGTAAGGAGGAAGTAAACGCCTCCCGTTCCCAGCAGCACCTGAATGGTTGAATTACAGAAGGAGGAAAACAGTGCCATCAGAGTAAGAAAGAACACACCCGTCAGCCAGAAGCAAAGAAGGATCATGGGCAGATTCTGTACTGTGGAATTATCCCAGTAGTATGCCGTGTAGCCCCAGGTGATCCCGAAGCTGCCTGCCACACAGACCGTCCAGGCAAGAAGCTGCAGGGAAAGCTTCGCAAACAGCGCCGCGGTACGCCCCAGTCCCTTTGTAAACAGCGGGATCAGCGTCCCCTTCGCATATTCACTCACGTAAGACCCGCTGAAAAGGATCAGCACCACAATGAGCAGCATGGTGAAATTCTTATCAAACTGCCCCCAGGCATCCTTTGCAGAAACCGTCACCTTCCCAACTTCAATCCCCTGCTCCTTCAGGGAATCTGAGAATTGTTCCATCAACCAGGGAGTCAGCTTTGCGATCAGGGGGCTCATGATGCCGAATATCAACGTCAGTCCGCCCAGGATCATGCCCCGATAGGACCGGAACAGCTCCATGATCTCTTTTTTATAAAATGCGCCAAACCCCTTCATACCTGCTTCTCCTCCTTTCCGCTGATGGCTTCCAGGAAGAGTTCCTCCAGATCCGGCTCCTTCCGTTCAAAGGATACCACAGGGATCTTCTCCTCCGCCAGCAGACGGAACAGCTTCCCCTCTTCCTTCTCCTGAAGCTCCGGGAGTTCGATCACTCCCTCCTTCAAAACCATCTCCGGAAATGTACCGCGGATCCGTTCTGCATCCTCCGGCCGCTTCAGCACAAGTCTTACACCGGCCTCTGTCCGCATGGCCTTCATTTCCCCGATGGAGCCGGAGGCCCTGATCTCTCCGCCCTCCAGTAATGCCACGTGATCCGAGATCTTCTCCACATCCGACAGGATATGGGTGGAGAAAAGCACTGAGGTCTCTTCTCTGGCTGCCTGCAGGATATCCAGGATCTCCTTACGTCCCAGAGGGTCCAGCGCCGAGGTAGGTTCATCGCAGATCAGAAGCTTCGGCCTTCCGATGAGGGCCTGGGCGATCCCAAGCCTCTGCTTCATGCCTCTGGAATAGCCTCCGATCTTTCCTTTTTCCTTTGACAGCCCCACCAGCTCCAGCAGCTCGCCGATCCGGGATGTAAGCTCCTTCCCGGAAACCCCTGCGATCTCACCGCAGAGTCTCAGGTATTCCTTTGCCCGCATATAAGGATAAAACTCCGGAACATCCGGCAGATATCCGATGAACCGATTGGTAGGCGTATCCCCGTAGTGCACCTTCTCTCCACACACGGTAATGCTGCCGCTGTCCGGTGAAAGCAGGCCCAGGATCATTTTCATGGTGGTGGTCTTGCCCGCGCCGTTCCGGCCGATGAAGCCGAAAATGCTCTGCTCTCCCACTGAGAAGCTGATGCCCCTCAGCACCTCCTTGGTGCCGAAGCTCTTTTTTAATCCATCAATTGACAGAATATCCATCATTCACTCTCTCCTCTGCCCAGAACAAAATACAGGATCGGGCCGATAAATCCTAAAACGATCGAGATGACCAGCCAGAGCGGCCGACTGCCGGTTTTATAATTCGGATGCTTCAGGATATGCACAACAGCTACGATCATCAGAGCCACCTCAACGATCGCAAGCGGGATCAAAAACGGTAAATACTCTACGAATTCCATAACTGCCTCCTTCGAAAATTTTCTAATTAGATGAATGTCTAAATAGAAAATATCATAAGACGAGATTCCTGTCAATAACTATTTTTAATTTTTTCTAAATAGTGGAGAAGGGGCCGTAGCACTGACTTTGTGCCACAGCCCCCTCAGGTGCGGTATCCTCCGCATATATTCTGAGCTAACAGCCCTCCATTGAGCCCACAGCCCCCTCATTTACAGCGGAACGCCTACATTATTCACAACACCGACAGAGACGTACCGATTGATAAGCGCATGCATATCGGTGCCTTCTTCTGCCACTTCCCTGTATTTTCCGTCTACGATCACCCTTTTCCCCCGGTCCGGCAGATCCTCGATCACCTTATAATGGTCATCATAAAAATGGCTGCGGGACACGGTGCGTTCTCTCAGAACGCCCTTGCATTCACTGAGCGGACATCCCGGAAAATTCACGTTATGGATCATCCCGTAAGAAAGCGGCGTATCCATCAGCTCCTTCAGAAGCTCCGTCAGATAACGGTCCGTCGCCTCATGACAGGGCTTTGCCTCCTCAGAGAAAGCGATGGAATGCACTCCCTGAAAGGCGCCTTCAAATGCAGCGCCACAGGTCCCGGAATACTGGATGTCCGTTGCGGAATTGTATCCGAAATTGATCCCTGCCAGCACCAGATCCGGCTTCTCCTCCGACAGATAGCGGATCCCTATACGGATACAATCCGCAGGCATTCCGCTGCAGGTATAGGCACGCACTCCCGGAATGGGATAATCATATTCATAGATCTCAACAGGCGAATGGATCGCTATACAGTGCGACGAGGCGCTTCTCTGCCCGTCCGGTGCCACCACCAGAACCTCTCCGAAGGCCTTCGCAGCTTCCACCAGACGATGGAGTCCGTCCGAATCGATCCCGTCATCATTCGTTACCAGTATTTTTCTCATAGTTCTTCCTCTTGCTCGCTTTTGAATTATGTAAACCTCGCTGTCAGCTTCGGATTTCCCTCTTCATCATTTAAAACCACCGTTACAACGCCGTCTTCCTCTGCCACATACGGAAAAAGGACATCTCCCAGCAGCGACTGTCGTCGTACCTCACACCGAAAATCGGTAAACCGGCCGGTTCCCTCAGCCACCTGTGCACAGGCTATTGCCACATACTGTCCGTTATTCACATGATGATTTGTATCCAGATGCATTTCCGTCACCGTGATGGGCGGTTTGGCGATCAGCGTATCCGGCACTGCGATCCGTCCCCGTTCGAACTCCATATCCAAAGGCTCTCCCAGACCGTAGACCTCCAGCTCCCTGTCCGGCACCTTCCGTTCCGGTCTCTGGGTCTCCGTATTTACATAGGCCCATTCGGAATAAGCCACGATCAGCAGTTCATCCGTCTCGGCGTTTCGGATCGTGAAATTTCTCTGTCCCAGAAAATGCCGGAATCCGCAGGCCCAGGTTTTGATCCTGACATGCTCGCAGAATACCGGGCGCCGCAGGATCTTCACCTGCCACGAGGTCAGCATCCATGCGGTGTGATGCTCCTTCAGCCAGTCGATTCCCACGCCTCCGTCCTCTGCCTCATAGATACAGCAATCCTGCATGAAGTTGATGATGGAAGTCAGGGACAGGGTCCTGTTCTCGTTTAGCTCGGTATAGCGAATCCGCTCCGTATATTCATACATGGTCCTATTCCTCTACTCCCAATTCCTTCAGGATCCGGATCACATCCGATACCACCTCGACATCGTTCATCCTCTCTGCGGGAAGCTCCACATTGAACTCCTCCTCCAGCGCCATCACCAGATCATACAGATCCAGAGAATCCACTGCCAGATCATCCTTGAACAGCGTATCCGGAGTGATGTCCTGGGGAGAGATTCCCAGCCGCTCCGTCATAATCGTAACCAGTTTTTCGTAGATCATTTCCAGTTCCTCTCCATTCCCGATTCCGGAATACAGCTCTCCGTCTCACATTTCAAAGACAGATCGACCCTTCCCGGTTTCAACAGATTCCGAAATCACAGAACAGGGACGGCTCCGGCTTTCCCGGAACCGTCCCCGCTGTTCCATTTTTCTTATTTCATATGTCCACTTGTTCTGTAACAGTGTCCCTATTTGGTCTTCTTCCTGGTCGACTTTGCTTCCGGAGCATCCAGGGAAACCTTTACCTTCTTCAGGTGCCAGATATCGCGTACATACTCCTCGATGGTACGGTCGGAAGAGAACTTGCCTGCGCATGCAGTATTCATCATGGCCATACGTGCCCATGCACTCTCATCACGATATGCTGCATCCACCCGGGTCTGTGCCTCTGCATAGGAATCGAAATCCTTCGGGATGAAGTATACGTCTTCCTTGGTCAGGGAATCATACAGATCGCGGAACAGCTCGGTATCCTCGGAATAGGTTCCGTTGATCAGCTGTGTCAGGACGCGGCGTACGTTCTGGTTGTTATTGAAGATATCCATCGGATAGTAG
>CADBOW010000140.1 GCA_902796375.1 uncultured Lachnospiraceae bacterium
AATACAGCTTCGGAACTGTTTCGGAGAAGCCGGCCCCGTCGAAGCCGTTGTTGAGTGTATCATTATAAAGTGACTATAAAGTGACTGAAATACATTTTCTCAAATCGAGCAAAAATCCGGAGCAGTTCCAAATGCAGGTCTGCTCCGAATCCGTTAAGTCCGTTATACATTGATCTCCGCTGTGAGTCCCAGAAGCTCCCGGTTCTCATCCAGTACCGGCTGAATGACTTCCGTGATGAATTCCTCCGTCTGTCTGGGAGCACGTCCCACATAGAGCTTCGGCTCCATCAGGCTCTTCAGCTCATCCAGGCTCCGGTGGAATGCCGGATCTGCGGCGATCAGCTCCAGCAGGTTGTTGGCCTTGCCCTCCTGCTTCACCATCCGGCCCGCTTCCATGGAATAGGTGCGGATCTTCTCATGCAGTTCCTGCCGGTCTCCTCCGGCCTTCACTGCATCCATCATGATATTCTCCGTTGCCATGAAGGGGATCTCCTCCATGAAACGCTTCGTGATCACCTTGTCATATACCACAAGACCATCCACCACATTCAGATAGAGATCCAGAATACCGTCAACCGCCAGGAAGCCCTCCGGAACGGAGAGACGCTTGTTGGCGGAATCATCCAGGGTACGCTCGAACCACTGTGTGGCAGCCACCAGCGCCGGATTCATGGCGTCACTGATCACATAATCCGCCAGGGATGCGATCCTTTCACTCCGCATGGGGTTACGCTTGTAAGCCATGGCAGAGGAACCGATCTGATTCTTCTCAAAGGGTTCTTCGATCTCCTTCAGATGCTGCAGGAGACGGATATCATTTGTAAATTTATGTGCGCTCTGGGCGATACCGGAAAGCACGTTCAGCACCCGGGAATCCACCTTCCGGCTGTAGGTCTGGCCGGAAACGGGGTATACGCCGGAGAAGCCCATTTTCTCAGCGATCCTCTCATCCAGCCGACGTACCTTCTCATGGTCGCCGTTGAAAAGCTCCAGGAAGCTGGCCTGGGTTCCCGTAGTTCCCTTGGATCCCAGAAGCTTCTGCTGACTGATCATATAGTCCACATCCTGAAGGTCCATGTACAGATCATGCAGCCACAGGGTTGCACGCTTACCCACGGTGGTGGGCTGTGCCGGCTGGAAATGGGTGAATGCCAGCGTCGGCAGATCCTTATATTTCATGGCGAATTTCGCCAGCTCGTTCATGACATTCAGAAGCTTCTTCCGAACCAGCTGAAGGGCTTCCGTCATGAGGATCACATCCGTATTATCTCCCACATAGCAGCTGGTGGCACCCAGATGAATGATCCCTGCCGCCTTAACACACTGTTGTCCGTATGCAAAGACATGGGACATAACATCATGCCGAACCTCCTTCTCTCTTGCCCTTGCCACATCATAGTTGATCTGCTCCGCATTGGCCCGAAGCTCATCCAGCATCTCATCCGTGATCCGCGGACTTCCGTCCTCCGCCTTGAGTCCCAGCTCCTGCTCCGTTTCCGCAAGTGCGATCCACAGGCGTCTCCATGTGCGGAACTTCTTATCCGGTGAGAAGATATATTGCATTTCTTTGCTTGCATACCGCTCCGAAAGCGGACTTACATACTTATCCATATCCATGATTCCTGTTCCTCCGGTATTTTCTTTGATATTGCACGGCTATTGTACCACAAAACCTTTCCATATACTATTCAAAATCTGAAAAAGTGTTCTCTTTACAAGCCGGGGCCGGATGATGTATATTGCTACAGGATACTAAGAAGGAGAAGACCGCAGGACAGCAGACCATGAACGAGCCATCTATGAACGAGCAAACCATGAACGAACAATCTATGAACCGGGAACCGATCAAACACCAAACCATGAAACAGCGGTTCCTGAATTTCATCAAAACCGACACCATCCTTTTCATCTCCGGAATCCTGGCAGCCATATCCTGCTGCATAATCCCACCGGACCGGGAATATGCAGATTATGTAAACTACCGTGTTCTGGCGATCCTTTTCTGTCTGATGCTGGTGGTCAGTGCACTGGTCCGGATCGGGACCTTTGATTATCTGACCCAGCGCGTGCTGGGACGGATCCACGGCGAGCGGAACATTTCCCTCTTTCTCGTTCTCCTGTCCTTCTTCCTCAGCATGATCCTGACAAATGACGTGGCGCTGGTAACCCTGGTGCCCTTCGCCCTTATACTTCTGAAGGCCTTCGGGGACCGGCGCCGGACGATCTACACTCTGATCCTGATGACGGTGGCCGCCAATCTGGGAAGCATGCTGACCCCCATCGGAAATCCGCAGAATCTGTATCTCTTCACGGAGTACGGCTTCTCCATGAAACGCTTCACGCTTCTCATGCTGCCCTACAGCATTCTGTCGCTGGTGCTCCTGGTCCTCGGGGTATTCCTTCTGAACCGTACGGACCACACCGTCGACCGGGCGGCAGCATCCGAACCCGTAAAGCCGAACCTTATAAAAATGTTTCTCTACATCGGCCTGTTCATGGTATGTCTTCTGACCGTGGTGGGCACCCTGCATTATCTGATCATGCTGGGGATCGTCGCCGCTGCGATCCTGTTTCTGGACCGGGGTGCTTTCCGGAAGGTGGACTACGGACTCCTGCTTACCTTTGTCTTCTTCTTCCTGCTGATCGGAAACCTGGGCCGGATCGATGTCATACGGAATACCTTAACGGAGATCGTGGAACAGAATGTTACCCTTACCGCCGTTCTTTCCTCTCAGATTATCAGCAACGTCCCCGCCGCCATGTTGCTCTCCGCATTCACCGCTCAGGGCGACGCACTACTGGTGGGCGTCAATCTGGGCGGCCTCGGCACTCTGATCGCCAGCATGGCCAGTCTGATCACCTATAAATTCTATGCCAAGGATCGGAAAAAGGGAGATGGCTACCTGCTGAAATTCACCCTGATCAACCTGCTGTTTCTGGTGGCACTATATCTCCTCCACCTCATCCTGTAGTCCCTCTTCCTTGACATCATTCGGTCCCGTGATTTATAATCAGAAGGGACGCGGGAGGGGGATTCGGAGACTCCGAAGCATCGCAGTATCCCGTTATTAAATGTATTAGGAGGTAGCATATGGATTCAAAACTGGAGGCTATTCTGGACAATGCACTTGCTGACGTGTCCGAGGATACCAAGAAGAAGGTTAAAAAATCAGTTAAAAAGTCGATCAAGCGTTCTGTAAAGCAGAAGGTGAAGAAGAGAAGACGCGCCTTCTTCCGCAGAATTCTGATCCTCGGAATCCTCGGGGGCATCGGATATCTCGTTTACAGGAAATCCGACAAGGCTCAGACCAAGGTTCGTGAAGTGATCGATGTAGTGGTTACGAAGGTACCTTTCCTTCCTGAGAACAAAGAAGAGGAAGAATAATCCGATCATACATAAAAAGTGTCATCGCCGCCTGACGATGACACTTTTTTACTTTCTGTGTTTGCATCCTATGCTCTGTGTTCTATAGTCCCGGCTCTCCGGCCGGATATCCGACCCTACCTGGTCTCATACACATCGCTGATATGCTTTGTTTCCAGCTTCTCATATGCGGCCGTTTTATCGATGATCGCCCTGACCAGTCCGTCAAGCTCCGAACCATCCCGGTAATCTGCCGGTGCAAAATAACGGATCCGGTTATCACTCAGCATTTTGTGAACCCGGGCCTTGTCCCCGGTTTCGGGATTATATACGCCGATGGAGTGTCCGCCGTTGACATTCACCAGCTTCATGCAAGGAATATCCGTATCACTGTCCCCGATATAAACCATGTTTCTGAAGGGGACCCGCAGCTTCTCCGGGGCAAAGTATTCATTTACCCCATCATCATTGATATCCAGCACACCCTTCTCGATCCGGAAGAGGAACTGGGTTTTGTTCGTGTAATTGATGACCTGAGCCGGCCAGACAGCGACTCCCCGTTCGTCGTAATAGAAGCTGCTGGCATAGACCTTTTTAAATGCACCCTTTCTGGCGATCTCCGTACCGTCGATCATTTCCTTAAGTCCCGAGGATATGATATAGTGCTCGACCGTGATCCCCTTCTCTTTCCCGTAGGCATTGATCCGGTCAAACCACTCGGCGACGCCGGGAAAAAGCTTCACCTTACTGCCGTAATCCGCCAGACTCTCCCGGTTGAAGATCAGCCTGCCCCTTGCCTCGTCCATCATCACGTACATGTAGGCCAGATTTCCGTCCATGTCATTTTCGGAGGCAAGCACATTTGTCTTCTTCCAGAATTCATCCACATCATAACCCACGGACTGGATATAACCCTGTGCCTGCATGTCCGTCGGCGAAAGGGTCTTATCAAAATCATAGCAAACTGCAAGAACTGTATCTCCGGCCTTATAATCCATGCAATCCTCCCTTCATCACACGATCCATGCACTTATTATAACATCCCGGGCAGACTTTGACGGTCCTTATCTGGAAAGCAGATGCGCCTTCTTCACACTGGCAGGGACCAGTGCCTCCGACTCCGGGTCTCCGTAGGTCGTAAGATCACCCAGCACCAGGGTGACTGCATTGTGAAGATCATCGATCCGGGCCTGCTTGAAATCTCCGGCATATTCGCCGTCCACGGTCCAGGGGATCTCCGTGACTCCCTCCACCTTTACACACTTTGCGCGCTCATAGATAATATAATCTTCCTTCGGCTTATTGGTCAGAACCGACTGCAGGATCTGCTCCAGCTGTACCGCATTTTTCGGTTTCCGGATAAATACGCATTCGAATTCCCCGTCATGGAAGGACATATCCCGAAGTCCTACCGCCCGGAAGCCGCCCACAGAACGGGAATTGGTGATCTGACCGTACAGGAATTCTCCGGTCACGATCCGTCCGTCGAAGGACGCCTTCAGACGATATGTCTTGACGCTTGCCAGTGACTTCGCTCCCTCAAGCACATATGCCGCATGTCCCAGTTTTGCCTTAAGCTGCCGGGGTGTGGCATAGGATACCTCCGTGAAGATACCGAAGGCAGCCACATATATGAAATTATGGTCTCCCATCTGTCCCACATCCACCGGACAGCATACCCCGTTCATGATCTGCTGTGCCGCCACCTCCGGCTTCAGACTGATACAAAGACTCTTGGCATAGTCATTGGTGGAACCGCAGGGAATGTATCCCAGGGGAGGAACCTTGTCCGTACGCTGCTTCAGACGCATGATCCCGGTCACCGCATTGTCCAGAGAGCCATCGCCGCCGGAAATCACCACCATATCATACTGATCTCCCACCTCATAGATATGGTTCTCCGCATCCTCGGCGGATTTGGTTGTGTAAACCTCCACCTGGTATCCGCCACGGGAGAACTCATCCACAACCTCGACCATTTTCTTCTTCAGCTGGTTTTTTCCCGCCTTGGGATTAACGATAAATATCAGTTTTTTTTGCGACATACCTGTCATATCCTCTCTTTCTCAGTTTACATGCGGGGCAGTTTCCGCAGCCCTCGCCGATGATCCCGTTATAGCATGTAAGCGTCATATCCCGGACGAGCTCAAATCCGCCCAGTTCATCCGCAAGCGCCCAGGTTTCTTCCTTATCGATCCACATAAGCGGAGTGATGATATCGAACTCGTAATCCATAGCCAGATTCAGAGTGGTATTCAGTGACTTGATGAAAATGTCACGGCAGTCCGGGTATCCGGAGAAATCGCTCTGGGATACTCCCGTCAGAATATCCGTGATCCCATGGGTCTTGGCGTAGATGGCCGCA
>CADBOW010000141.1 GCA_902796375.1 uncultured Lachnospiraceae bacterium
CATACGGTGTCCTTGGAGTTCTCATCCATAACGATGAACTTGTCTTTGGGGGAACGGCCGGTGTAAACACCTGTCATAACATTTACAGCGTTGAGCTCTGTCTCAACACCCTTGTCAAAGCCCTCCAGTGAAGGATCCATCTCATAGTTGTAGAGGTCCTCAAAAGAAGGATTGTGAATGATTTCCTGTACGTCTGTGATGCCGTACTTGCTCAGATCTACGACTGCCATGTTCTATACCTCTTTTCTTTAATATTGAAATCCGTCCCGCGCCAAATTGTCTTATGGACAGATAACGATTCATAAAAAACCTTATATAGTATAAAGTGAAAAATGCCTTAAGTCAAGCAACGAAATGCCCTTTTTGTCAATATGTTTGTTATGTCTAACCCACGTGTAATTATGTAAACCTGTCCTCAGGTGAGCCTGCGGTCATATGAACCACAAGGCTGCATGATCCATCCATGATCCGGTTTTCGAAGCCTTAAGACATCATCCCAGGATCCCGGTCAGCCGAAGGACCTCCGAAACCGCAGATACGGGAGTGATGGTCAGCTCCTTCCGGATCTCCTCCGGAACCTCCTCCAGATCCTCCACATTATCCTTCGGGATAAATACCGTTTTCACGCCGGCACGTACCGCTGCCATCAGTTTCTCCGTCAGACCGCCGATGGGCATAACACCGCCCCTGAGGGATACCTCTCCCGTCATGGCGATGGTAGGATCCACCTTCTTTCCTGTGAAGAGTGAGGAAAGGGCCGTGGTGAGGGTGATCCCGGCAGAGGGTCCGTCCTTCGGAACCGCTCCCTCCGGCACATGGATATGAAGATCCACCTTGGACAGATCCTCCGTCTCCTTCGGGAACCGGTCCTTCACCAGAGACAGGGCGATGGAAACCGACTCCTTCATCACATCCCCCAGCTGACCGGTAATGATCACCTGTCCATTTCCGCCGACCTTCTTCGTTTCGATATACAGGATCTCACCGCCGGCTGCAGTCCATGCCAGTCCGGTGACGATGCCCGGAACGGTCTTCTTCTCCACCTTATCTCTGTGGATGCCGTGGCCGTCCACATATTCCTTCAGGTTAGCAGGTGTGACGGAGAGCTTCTTCTCCCCCTTCACCAGCCGGACTGCCGCATGCCGGCAGATTCCTTCCATCCGTTTCTTCAGTCCGCGGACGCCGGATTCCATGGTATACTCCGTGATCACCTTTCGTACCGCCGACGCGGAAATCCGCAGCTGGCTCTTCTTAATTCCCATGGCTTCATAGGCTTTGGGGATCAGATGCTTCTTCGCGATGCTTTCCTTCTCCAGCTCGGTATAGCCGGGGAATTCGATCACCTCCATCCGGTTCAGCAGCGGTTCGGGAATCGTATCCACCTGGTTCGCTGTACAGATGAAGAATACATTCGACAGGTCATAGGGTACATTCATATAATGATCCGTAAAGCTGAAATTCTGCTCCGGATCCAGCACCTCCAGCAGCGCGCTGGCGGGGTCGCCGCCGTAATCCTTTGCCAGCTTATCCACTTCATCCAGCACCACCACAGGATTGGATACGCCGCTTCGCTTGATCCCCTCCATGATCCTACCGGGCATGGCTCCGATATAGGTTCTTCTGTGGCCCCGGATCTCCGCTTCATCCCGGATCCCTCCCAGACTGATACGTACATATTCCCGGCCCAACGCCTTGGCGATGCTCTGGCCGATGGAGGTTTTTCCGGTTCCCGGCGCTCCCACAAACAGCAGGATCGATCCGGACTGCTCCTTCCGAAGGCTCATCACGGCCAGCTGCTGCAGGATCCGCTCCTTCACCTTCTTCATCCCGTAATGGTCCTCATCCAGAACCTCTTCCGCATAGGTAAGATCAATATCCTCCGCCTCTGGTTTCTTCCAGGACAGGGATGTGACAAAATCCAGGTAATCGTACAGCATACCGTATTCATGCCCGTTCTGCCCTTCCTGCTTCATCCGGTTCAGAACCTTATCCGCTTCCTTTCGGGCAGTGTCATTCATGCCGGATTCTTCGATCTTCTTCTGGAACTGCCGCACGTCGGAGATATTCTCCGGATGCATCTCATCCAGTTCATTCTGCAGGATCTCGATCTGCTTCTTCAGGGCATTTTCCCTGTAAATATTCTCATTCTCTCTCTGCTGCAGATTCTCCGCCTCATTATGAACCCGGGCCATCTCAATGAACTCGTAGGCTGCCTGCTCGATCAGCCGGTAGCGCTCCGAGATCCGGTCCTCCATCAGGATCGCCACCTTTTCATCCCAGGTAATGCTGAAATAGGGTGACATGCTGCAGATCAGCTCGTAGATATTCTTCCACTGGAGTATCAGCCCCCGGGCCCAGAGACCCCACTGATACATTTTCACAAAATTCAGATAGTCCTTCCGCAGCTGATCAAAGCGCTGGGCCTGCTCCTCTCCAGGCATATCCTGCACATCCGGCCGGTCCACTGCCACAGCCTCCACCAGTCCGCTCTCCTGCCCCGTAAGGCTCAGGATATCCACCCGGTTTCTGGTGCGGATCTTGAGGTTCCCCTCATTGTCAATGGCCTCCAGACGGGCGCGGACACCCACCGGATAAACCAGCTCCATCAGGTCCTCCGGTCTTTCCTTTTCTTCTGTTTCCTCCCTGTCATACTCAGGCTCATCCTTAAGAAACGCGAACACGATCTCGTCCCCTACCGAAAGTGCCTCTACCTCCCAATCCTCGAATGTCTCCTTCTTAAAGAAAAATGTAACATCCGGAAGCAGGATCGTATCATGAATCGGAATAGCTATCATAGAATCCCTCATTTCTGTCAATTACTTTAGCACTCACCATGGTGAAGTGCTAATAAAACAATCATACATGGATTTTCCAAGGTTTGCAAGTGTTTTTTCGGAAAGCCCTCCATGAATTCAGCGCCGGTTCAGATAATCCTGCCGGACCTCCTCCACCGTTTCCTCCACCTTCTGATCATATCCCACCAGCGCGGCAAAGGGCGCAAACTGTGCAGCCCGGGCTTCCCGGGACATCTGCGGATGCTTCGCGGATACGGGGTGCTCCATCCGGATGATGTCTCCGTATCTGGCTTCCGCATCTCTGGCCGCCTGCTCCATCTCCTCCGTGGACACTCCCACAACATAATGCCAATGCAGTTCTTCTCTGTTCATGCCTTGTGTCCTCCGATCTGAGCATTTCTCTCCATGGAGGTTGCTCCCTCCTCCAGATTCATACCCTTCAGCAATGCATTCTTTCCATATTTCTTCTGTACCGAAAGGATCGCCTGCTGGATCTGTTCTTCCTTCCTTCGATCCAGCTCCCGCTTCTCCTTCTTCGCCTTCTCCTCCGGCGAAAAATCCGAGAACAGGTCCATCTGCCGTCCGGTCTCCTCCTTCTTCGGCGCCCGTCCTCTGGGAAGCACATGATTCGCTACCACATAGATCCTTCGTATCGTAAGACCCGGACGAAGGATCCGGTCAAAGAGTCCCA
>CADBOW010000142.1 GCA_902796375.1 uncultured Lachnospiraceae bacterium
CTTGGAGAAGTAACCTCCCATCAGTTTCTGTGCGAATTCCTCCGCCAATGTGAAGTATCCTTCTTCCGTACGCTGCCGGATCCGAAGATCCCACAGATTGTTATCGACGATATAGGTGTAATACAGGTCCGACCCCACATAGAAGGAATCATGGGGCTCCAGTACATCACTAATCTCCGGCTCCTTATTTCGGATGATGGCCCTGGCCAGCAGCATACCACAGGATTTTCCGCCGATCATACCGGTTCCGATCATATGATCTCGAACCGCAAAATAATCCTCCGGTGTAAAATGCTTCTTTACCATTTCCCGCATCTTCGTATCACGGGTCATCATGATATTACACATCCGGCTGCATCGATCCGTAATATCCGCCCCGCTCTCATGCATGATCTTCGTATAATGGAAAAACCGGTCCCAGGAATCGATATACTGCTCTTCTGCAGAACGCTGGGCCTGTCCCAGGGTCTGGTAGAACCGACTGGACTGAACTCCGTCCAGGATGGGGCGAAACGTGCCGCTCTCCTTCTCATAAATATGCGGCAGGAACATGGTGTCCGAATTCCGGTTCCAGACCTTCTCCGGCCGGACATAGACATGCCTTCGGTCAGAATAAACATCGAGAAACAGCTGTGTCGTATCCAGGATCTTATTGATCGCCTGAACCGAATGCTTGCCACGGATGATCGGAAAGAAGGCAACCGTGTCCAGGATGAAAAGAAACGGACAGGTAACACGGAAGAAATTTCCCATCATCAGATCCGTGGCCCAGGCCGTCTGAAGTTCTGACAGACAGTCAAATACATAGAATGCATCCAGCCCTTCCCGTTCGATCACATTATGGATCTCCACTGTAAAATCCTCAAACCGGTGCGTCAGGGGGACATTAACCTGCTTCACCTCCGGACATTCCGCCACCAAAGGCTCATGGCTGGCAAACCGGAAATAAATGATGTTCCTTCTATCCACCTTCGCCTGTTCCACATAAGGTTCCATGAACAATCGAAACTCGGACAGATCCGATACTCTCCATACCACATTATCTCCGAGACGGATGTGATCCAGAGCCTCATCCATTTCTGGTATTCCGCTTTTTACTTTGTCAAATGCTGCCATACCCCTTTCCTCCCTCCTGTATGAGCCATGCCGGGATCTCGCAGGCCTGCCTGCGAAAGCCTTTCCTCCCGGCTGAGCATGTGCCATGGCACTCTCTCCGGATACTCCGTAGTCGCACCTTCCGGCCTGGTCGATTCGGTGCGTAACGCTGCACACCTTGATGCAGTGCCCGTCGATGTCGCGGTAATGAACGCGAAAAGGGCGCTCCATCCCCAGAGATGAAACGCCCTTGCTTCCTGTATAAATTTATCTTAGCATCCGATGGACGGGATTTCAATGATTTTTTCTTATCGTTCCACCCATTTGAATCTGAAATCTGCGCACCGCATCATGACCAGCTGTTGAAGTGCACTCTCTCGGAGAAGGGCTTTTTGCCCGGTGCACGGACTTCATCTGCCGCCTTTCCCACAGGAAGGATGCAAACCACATCACGGCCTTCAGGTACATTCAGGACAGAAGCGATCCTGTCGCAGATTCTGTCATCATCCGTAATATGGCCTTCGTACCAGCAGCTCTGGTACCCGAGCTCGACGATGGCAAGCAGCATATTCTCGATGGCTGCAGAATAATCCTGAACGGCATAGCATCTGTCCCTGTAGGCGTTGATCCTTTCTGTCAGGACAACGATCATGGCGGGTGCTGACTCCGCGATGGGAGGATCGATCTTAGCCCTGAGCCGGGCAAGGATCTCCGGATCATTGACGATGATCACGTCCGTAGTCTGTTTATTACATCCCGATGGTGCAGCTAACCCTGCTTTCGCTATGGTGATCAGATCCTCTTCCGGTACATTTTCCTGCAGGAATGTCCCCCGGTAGCTGTGACGTATCGCAATGGTATTAACCGCGTTCTTCAACGACATCACGTAGATCTGACAGGGATTTGCTTCATCCCAGTAATCAGGTAATACTTCAAGTTCTTTGAATCCGAGGCTCTTATAGAATTCATTGGTGATGTCATAGTCCTCATATACGCCCGAACGGACCGTTTTAACCTGAATGAATTCATATCCTTTCCGGGCCGCATAATCTCTGGCGGCCTCAAAAAGCTTCCTTCCGATCCCCTTCCTGTGGCACATCTTACTGACTCCCATTACGGCGAGTTCCATAGTCTCCTTCCCTGTCTCTTTCAGGCAAAGAAAGCCTTCGATCGCACCCTCATCTACAGAAGCCCAGAAGGGCATGTCTGCAGAATCTGCAATATACTGCTCCCTGCTCTCTTCCACTTCAAACCAATCCTTCAGTCCTTCCAGGATCTCTCTGGCGATCCTTCTTCTTTCATCAGCAGCTTTTATAAATCTGATCATATATGTATCTCCTTCCGTCTTCTCTTGACGTGAGAAATTATACCATGGAGCGATGAATAAGAATACCCTTCTGTTTTTTTAGAAAATGGATGAGAAACAGGGTGTGTTTTCCGCGAAAAATTGTTATAATTTCATTGAGATCGTACATTGCCTCGAGCAATGAACCGGATAGGCATACTCGCCTATCCATCTGGCGAATGCCACGGGGTATTTGACCGTGTTTTATCGGGTTCCGTGATGAGATTTCATGCATCAGGAACTCCTGATCAGAGGAGGTTCATATGAAACGAAAATTCAGAAGAAGATTCTATGCTCTTCCGGTGATTGCCGGTATGGTTCTTGCCATGATCAGCATGAATATGGGGGCTGTTTCAGCGGAGGAAAAAGGATCGGATCCGGAGGAATATGTGGGTGGATTCCTTCCTGTAGATAAGGAGCTGTATGTAGTTCCGGAATCACGTAAGTCCGCTCCGAAGCTGAGAGCCGGCAAGACTTATCCGGAAAGGTATCGTTCGGATGAGGAGCCCTGGGCAGAAAGCGTCAGGATCAAGGATCAGAAAACCAGCTCTCTATGCTGGTCATTCGCCACTACCTCGGCCTGTGAGTATTCATACGCTAAGGAACTGTATGATGCCACAGGGGAGATTGCAACGGTAGAGGAGCTTTCACCGGGTCACCTGGCCCAGTTCTTCTACAACCGGGTTGTGGATCCTCTGGGAAATACGGCAGGAGACATTAATTCCCTGGATTCACAGTATCATTGGGTCACCTCCGGAGGTAATCCGCTTTATGGTATGCAGCATATGGCAGGCTGGTCCGGGATGGCATCGGAGGAGAAGGCTCCCATCGGGAAAATACTGGATCATATCAAAAACCAAGCATGGGACGGGTCGATCCCGCCTTACTCTGCTGACCTGGCGTATGATGATGTTCTTGTATTACAGGAAAGCAAGCTTCTCTTCGAGCCGGACAAGGATACCATGAAGGATCTGGTGCTTCAGTATGGGGCGATCACTTTCGCTATACATTATGAATCCACATTCATGAATATGGACGAGATCAACCCGAAGACAGGGAAACCCTACATCAGCGGACGGTCCTTCTATAATACCAGCGACAGCCCCATGTTTAATCACGCAGTAACTGTGATCGGCTGGGATGATGCTTATCCGAAGGAGAACTTCCGGCGGGAGGTTCCCGGGGACGAGGAAGGAGACCCTGCGAAGGTGTTGGAACCGGAGCATGACGGTGCATGGATCATTCAGAACAGCTGGGGAACGGATGCAAATGAAGACGGAATCTTCTATCTCTCTTATGAGAGCGCCGAGCTGAAGAACGACAATTACATCATTGCATTTGACATGCAGCCGACGGATACCTATCAGTACAACTTCTATTACGACGGAACTGCAGGATGTGCAGACAGCTCGGACCGGGATGATGACGGCTGTCTTCTCGAATACTATACTGCGCCGGGAACCAGTGCTGCGAATATATTCACAAATACCACCGGACTTCCCATTGAGATTGACGCCGTAGGATATACCACATTTAATCTTGGGCTGACTTATTATGATATATCTGTCTATACGAATCTTACGGATCCGATGGATCCGGAGAGCGGAACCTGCGCGTAAACCACCCGCAGCTCTTCCACCCTTCCGGGCTGTAAAACGGCGGAGTTGAGCAATCCGGTAGTAGTTGCTCCGGGTAAGAGCTATTCCGTAGTCTTCAAGTTCCCGGATTCTGTGGCATTTGGAACGGAAACCTTCCGTAGTGGGAGTATTATCTTCCAGCCTTCGATCTCAGAAGGACAGAGCTTCTTCCGTCAGGCGTCCTCCAAAAACTGGAAGGACATGGCAGATTATAAAGCATGTTTCCGGATCAAGGCATTTGCCAATGATTATGACGATACGACAGCACCCGAGATCCTTGCGGATTCCCTGAAGCCTGCCCCCGGCTCCACAGGACAGTTAGTGGCTGGAGATAGTTTTGTTTTTTCACTTCAGGTAAAGGATGATCTGGCCGTTGACCGGGTAACAGTTGTATTCGAGGCGGAATCCTCAAAGAAGAACCTTGAGGTAAGTCTTTCCAGGTCAGATGAAATTAAGGATCAATGGGACGGGAAGCTTGAGATCACGGAATCCACTGAGACAGGTGCCTGGAATGTAAAAGAAATTCGGGCTGCGGATATCACAGGAAATGAAGCAGTTCTATACAACAGCAAGGTATCTGAACAGACGCCGTCAACGGATCTGTCCGCAGTCAGTCTCAATGTGATCGATCCGGGAGCTGCAATCCAGGCCGGCTGGCAGAAGGCAGCGGATGGCAAGTGGTATTACTGCAATGCGGACGGAACACTGTCCACAGGCTGGTTCAGGGATAATTCGCAGTGGTACTATCTGGACAATACCACCGGTGCCATGAAGACCGGTTGGATACATGATCAGGGTCACTGGTACTATCTCAGGCCAAACGGTGCCATGGCAACGGGCTGGAGGAAGATCAAAACGACCTGGTACTATTTCAAACCGGATGGAGCCATGACTACGGGTTGGAGGAAGATCAGAAATGTCTGGTACTTTTTCAAACCGAATGGGGCCATGACTACAGGCTGGAGAAGGATCAGAACGGTCTGGTACTATTTCAGGGCAGACGGTTCCATGGCCTCGCAGGAATGGATCCATGGTTACCGTCTGGACAGTGACGGCTGCTGGACCTACGAACCGACGGCAAAATGGAGAAAGAATAGAATTGGCTGGTGGTATGAGGATACCTCCGGCTGGTATGCAAGGAGGCAGTGGCTGAAGATCGACGGAATCCTGTATTACTTCGATGCATCGGGTTACATGGTGACCGGAAAACAGGTGATCGACGGAAAGACCTGTATCTTCGGCGGTGACGGGGCGTTTATTAAATAATACGCCCCGGCTACAGCTGCTGACGTTTCACAAGCTCATAGAACAGTCCCTGTTTCTTCATCAGTTCCTCATAACTTCCCTGTTCCTCAATCCTTCCCTGATCCAAAACAAGGATACGGTCACAGTTCTTTACGGTAGAAAGCCTGTGGGCGATCACAATGCGTGTACAGAGCAGCTTTGCGAGCTGATCCGATACATGCTTCTGTGTGACATTATCCAAAGCACTGGTAGCTTCATCAAAGAGAAGGATTCGCTTCTTCTGACACACTGCACGTGCGATCAAAATGCGCTGCTTCTGGCCTCCGGAGCTTCCTCCGCCCCC
>CADBOW010000143.1 GCA_902796375.1 uncultured Lachnospiraceae bacterium
GGAACACATCCACGATCAGCTTTTTTGACAGGGCATTTACCACCGCGGAACCGACGCCATGAAGACCGCCGCTGATCTTATATGTGGAGGAATTGAACTTTCCCCCCGCATGCAGAACCGTATAAACCACGCGCTCCGCAGGCATCTTCTCCGTGGGATGCATATCCACCGGAACCCCTCGCCCGTTATCGGATATGGTGGCCGAGCCATCCTCATTTACAACAACATCGATTTGGGAACAGAACCCGGCCAGGTGCTCATCCACCGCATTGTCGATGATCTCCTGAACCAGATGGTTGAGTCCGCTCCGTCCCGTATTTCCGATATACATACCCGGCCTTTTCCGAACCGGCTCCAGACCCTTTAAAACCTCAATTTTCTCTGCATTATACGCCATAGCAACCCTGCCCTGAAACAAAAATTATTGGCACCTTCCGGCCCTGCCGGAAAGCGCCAACTCATTATAGTATATCTGTTTTGGAAATGTCAATATATATCGAACATATATTCGCATTCATTCGTGCCATTTCACGGATATGCTCACAGTCTCCCAAACTCTCCCAAATCCTCCCAGATCCCCTGTCTTCCCGTGATCTCATCCTTGTTCTGCCATCCCGGATCACTCCTGGATCAGTTCATAGGCCGATACCTTCTTCATCCTGCCGGACATCAGATAGGTCATACCGAACACAAGAACCGCAAGCACGACAATGGTGATGCCGATCAGTGCGGGACTTACCAGGAAGTCCGCGCTGGCAACTCCGAAGCCTCCAAGAACGACGGAGATCAGCGGATTCACCAGGAAGAAGCCGAGGACAGCACCCACGACAGATGCCACCAGGCTCACCGGAAAGAGTGACAGAGCCAGCTGAAGCCGGAGCTGACGGCTGGTAAAGCCCACCGCCTTCTTGATGCCGAATTCCTTCTCCTTCTTGATGAAAATGGTCTTCAACAGCAGCTTGATCACCAGGTAAATGATCACGAGGTTCACCAGGACCAGAAGGAGGATCAGCATCAGTGTGGCAAACATGGTCAGATTCTCACTGCTTCTTGCATAACTGTAATCATTATGGAGCGCGGTACATTTCTCACCCAGAATGGCCTTTGCCTCGGAAAGCACCCTGTCCACCGCCTCTTCACTGGGATCCTGAAGACGGAACCGGACTGCCGTAAGATCCGCGGGAATGCCGACTCTCTTGGCGCCTTCCAGACTGACGAAGACTCTGTCTCCCATATGAACCACGGACTGCTGGAAACCGGTCACGATAAACCGGGCCTTCTGTCCGTTATTCTCCACCAGGATCTCATCGCCGATCTTCACCTTCAGCTTCTCTGCAAGAAGGCGGCCGATCACTGCCTCATTTGGCTCGCGGAATGTGGTTCCTTCATAAACGCCGCAATCCAGGTATTCCGGCTTCTCGCTGAAGAGGATGAAGGTCTCCCGCCCCTGTACACTGATGTTGCTCCAGCCCAGGCCATATGCCTGCGTGACGCCGGGAATCTCTGCGATCCTGTCCCGAAGCTCCTCATACTCCGCCTCGTCCTTCACGCTGACATCCACGATCCCGTCCGGAACGTCGCCGTTCACCAGGCGCTGGAAACGGGAGATATCCACTCTGGAATTGTAGAACAGGATCACGGAGAAAATGGTCATGAAGCCCACCACTGTCACGATCCCCAGGACGATCAGGTTCTGTCCCTTACTCTGCAGCATGCTCTTTGCCGCAAGAAGCGGGTTCAGCTTCCCTCTGGTGGTGGCCAGAGGAAGATGATTCTTCTTAAATGTATTTGCCTGCAGGCCGAAGCGAAGTGCCGTCGCAGGATGGAGATTCTTCAGCTTTGCGGTGGAAAGCAGGACCACCAGCGTCATGGCCAGCAGAACTCCTCCCAGGATCACTCCTGCCATGCCGGGGAATACCCGGTTCTCCCACACAATCCCGGATACACTCCGGAGGAGCTTTCCATCGATCACAGGCATCAGGATGTAGGCAAGCCCGATGCCGACTCCGCTTCCGATGATCCCGATCACCAGGTATTCCAGGATGAAAGCCGCCTGCACCTGACGATTTGTATAGCCCACAGCCCTAAGAGCTCCGATATTCTTAACATCACGGTCAATATTATTGTTGATGGTGAAAATGATCATCACCAGACATACTCCCATGGCGATCAGGGAGAATACGGTCATGAAGGCGGCAAGGATATTCGTCACACTGACATAGCCCGCCTTCGCCAGCTCCATGGCGTAACTATAGGTGGCAACCCCCGCTTCATTCAGGGTGTCCGTCACGGCCTTCTGTCCGTCATCGAAGACCACTCCGTCTTTGTAGCCGCATACGATCTCCACCTGACTGATGGTGGCTGTGCCTGCTTCCTTCGCCTCTACAGCCCGGTCCCACATTTTCTGAAATACTGCATCATCAAACAGAAATCCATGCCAGGAATACTGATTTCCCTGCTGCAGCTCCTCGACGATCCCGGCAACCGTGTACTCCTTCGACCCCAGCACATCGTAAGCCAGCGTCAGTTTATCTCCGACCTCCAGACCATTGGCATATGCATAATAAACACTCAGGTAGACCTTATCTCCCGAAACGGAGTCATCTCTGCTGACAAATGTCAGACCGTCTGCATGCGCTCCCTTTACGGAATGCAGGACCGCATCATCCCGGGTTTCCTCGAACCCCTTCGCCTTGCAGGAAACCAGCATTTCCTCCGGCCGGATGATGTCGGACATGGTATAGTGGGACACATCCTCCATACCGTCCATGGTCTTCCGCATGGTATCCTTATCTCCGAATGCATAGATGACGGAATCTCCGATGCCGGCCGCTTCCTTCTTCTCATCATACATGGAATCATACTTATTTACGAACAGACCGGTCTGAAGCAGCATGATGGAAATGGTGATGATCAGAAGAAATACCGTGAGAACCGTTCTGTCTTTTCTGATGTTGGATTTGACCAGTTTTAACATGTTCACCATCCCATCCTTTCCAGGAATTTACGGATCTTCTCGTGCCGGTTTTTATCGCCGCTTACATAGACGCCGGGTTCGCATTCTCCCACGATTCCGCCGTCCTGCAGGTAAATGATGCGATTGGCCCTTCTGGCGGATTTGATATCGTGGGTCACCATGACCACCGACTGTCCGCCGCGGTTGATCTCCGTAAGGACATCCAGCACAGCCTTCACTCCTGCCGAGTTGAGCGCCCCTGTGGGCTCATCTGCAAATACCACATCCGGATCATTGATCACCGCCCGCACCATAGCCGCCCGCTGGGCCTCCCCGCCGGAAAGCTGCGACGGAAATTTGCCCGTCATGTCCTCAGTGATCCCCACCCGGTCAAAAAGGCGTCCCGCCTTCTTCTTCAGGTCCTTCTGCTTCTGTCCTGTAAGCATTCCGGTGGAAATGGCGTTGTCCATGATACTCATGCTGTCCACCAGATGGATCTGCTGAAATACGAAGCCGCAGTGCTTTCTCCGGAACACCGCCAGCTGATCGTCATTCATTTTCGTGATATCCTTTCCTGCATATTCGATCTTTCCGAGGCTCGGCTGATCCATGCCGGACAAAGCATACAGGAGGGTGGATTTGCCGGCCCCGGAGGAACCCATGATCACAGTGAAATCTCCCTTGTAGATCTCCAGATCCAGATTCTTTATGATATGCTGCTGCTTCCCGCCGATGGAGAAGCTCTTGGAAAGCTTGTTCGTCTTTATGATAACCTCTTTTGCACTCATGGCACTGCCTCCTTACTGATCACCCTCGATCCTACGCTTAACCCCACGCCACCGGCGTGCAGCGTCCGCCTGCCGATGGTATCGCGTAAACCGAAAAGACCATGCAGGTTGTTCTGCATGGTCTTAGTATATCTTCTGAATGCCGATAAATCTTTGTCAAATCTTTAACTGTTTTTTAAACAGTCCCGGTCACGCCACCGGAATCTTCAGCCGCACGGTGAAACCTCCGTCCCGATTGAAGCACTCCAGGGACCCTTCCATCTTCTCCATAAAGTATCGGGAAATGTACAGCCCCAGGCCGGATCCGTCCTTACCCTTTGCATTGGAGCCGCGTTTAAACTTCCCTGTGACTAGCTCCAGCTCCTCCTCGGGAACGCCGCCACCCTCATCGCTGATCTCCATCACCAGATACTGGAGATCCGTCCCTTCATAGCTGCTGTTCAGCCGGATTCCGGTCCCTGCATACTTGTAAGAGTTTGCGATGATATTGCTGAGCACCTGATTCAGACGCAGCCGGTCTGCAAGAACTACCGCGTCCTTCAGCTCCGGAGCCTCCACCTTCTTCTGGTAATCCGCTTCCTTCACCATCTGCAGGATCTCCGTGGAGCTGAGCTCCTCCGGCTTCACCTCCAGCTGTTCCAGCTCCTCCAGAGTTGCATGAAAGAGATTCGAGATCAGATGGTCGATCTGGTCCGCCTTGCCGTTGATGGCCGCAATGGTCTCCCGCTCCATATCATCCTTTGCGGTGAGACTCATCACATCCGCCATGGCCTTAATGGACGCCACCGGCGTCTTGATGTCATGGGACAGCTCAGCCACCAGCTCCTTGCGGCTCCGGACCGCCTCCGCTTCTCTCTCCCGGGATGATTTCAGCTCCTCCCGCATGATATCAAAGCTTTCCGTAAATGCACCGAATACATGTCCCCGGTCCATTTCCAGCGGAGTTTCCAGATCCCCGCCGGCCACTCTGGATGCAAATCCCTTCAAGCGGTCAAAGGGCTTCACAACCCTGCTCCGAAGATATAGGAAGTAGCCCACCGAAAGAAGAAGCATCATCAGAAAGAGGAGACCGATCATCAGTGCCTGCCTGAAATCTCGCCTGGACTGCAGCTCCAGATACGGGTTATGCACCAGCAGTCTTCCGACAACGGCCCCGTCTCTTTCGATATCCCGGATCACATCGAACTGGGTGGTGGCCGCAGACACGGAGGTGGAGATTCCTTCCTTCGTATATTGAAGGACATTTCCCTCCGAATCGATCACCGTATATTCAAAGGGTTCTTCGGATGTGATCTTCTGCTCCTTCTGCTTCATCACATCATCCCAGTCCCTGCCGAGCCGGATCACCAGCCGATTGATCTCTGTGGGATAGGCCGGCGCTTCCTGCTTGCTTCCCATGGCGATATAAATGCACATGCCGATCCCGAGAGCGGAAAATATCACTATATAAATGATCAGATTCCGGATCTTCACGCCTTATCCTCCAAAATGAATCCTGTGCCCCAAACCGTTTTGATATAAACCGGATTTCCCGGATCCTCTTCGATCTTCTCCCGGAGATGCCGGATATGCACATTGAGCGTGACATCTCCGACGAATTCCGTTTCCCATACCTTCTCAAAGAATTCGTCCTTCCGGATGATCCGGTTCCGATTCTTCAGCATGAAGACCAGAAGCCGGAATTCCATTGCCTTCAGGGGAGTCTCCTTTCCGTCACGGATCACCACCGCACGGCGTAGATCGATCTTCACCTGTCCCAGTGGAATGAGGGATCCGTCGGCCGCTGCTCCTGCTCCACCGGCCGCTACTCCTGCTCCACCTGCCGTTGCCCCGGAACTTCCGGCCGCTGCTCCGCTCTTTCTCCCCTCGGAGGCAGCTTCATATCGCTTCAGCGCCGCCTTCACCTTCGCCAGAAGCACCGACAGGGAATATGGCTTACAGATATAATCGTCCCCGCCGATGGTCAATGCCAGAAGCATATCATCCTCCGATGACCGTGCACTGATAAAAAAGATCGGAATGTCCTGGGTCCGCCGGATGATCTGACAGAGTTCAAAGCCGGAATCTCCTCCCAGATTAATATCCAGCAATACCAGCGAGCAGGTATTCTCCTGAAAGAATTCCAGCGCCGAGGCCTGGTCCAGCACATAAGCCGCCGACACACCTGACATATTAAAATACCGGGCGGTATACTCCGAAAGCTCCGCCTCATCATCTACGATCAATACGTTATAGTGCATACTGTGCTCCTTATCTGTTCTCCCTTTTCTGCTCAGTCTAATCCCTGCCACAGCAGTGGGACATAACCCGGCATTTGTATTTGCTCGCCCCGGAGGGACAGAGTATCCAACCCTCACAGCATTCGCCAAAAGGACATGCGGGCATGTCCACCCGACTCATTGCCCGCGAAAAAATAGTAAGCCACGGCAACAAAACCGCAAGCCCCTGCACTTTATGATACAACATGAGTGCAGGGGCCGCAAGTAAAAGGTATTTCCCTTATTTTACTGTGATCTGTACTGTCAGGTTCTTGACTGCAGATGCCTTATAATTGCCATTTCCTGCCGCCTTCATCCTGATTTTCACCTTATAGGTACCCTTCTTCAGTCCCTTCTTTATGGTGATCTTTCCTGTCTTGGAATCAACCTTGAAGTACTTCTTGCAGGCTGTCTTATTCACACTCACAAGCTTGTAGGTCATTGAACCCTTACCCTTCTTCGTAAAGGATACAGCCCGGGTGATGGCCAGCGTCTGATTCTTTTTCTTCAGCTTGGCCAGACTGACCGAAGCCTTCTTCGCCTTCACCTTCAGCGGATTCGCCGCCTTCTTTATGATGAATTTCTTCATGGTAGTTCCGGAATAGTTGCCCTTCAGATTCACGGTAACGATATATGTTCCGGCATTCTTCCTTCCGGAATCAAGGGATACGGTATAATCCGTACCCTTATTCAGGGTAGTGGTCCCCACTTTGACAGTAACCACCGGGGTCTGAGCCTTTTCGTTAAAGACAACCGATGCCGGCTTCAGCGTTACCGTCGGAGTCACCGCTTTGACTTTAATCCTGTAGGTCGCCGTTGTAACTCCGGTATACGCACCATTTCCTATGATCGTAACGGTATATTCACCTACTCCTACAGGGGATGTCGGCCATAATACCGTATAATCCGTCCCTTCCTTCAGAGTCCTTCCGCCGATGGTCAGAATGGTCGGCTTCTGAGCTTTCGTGTTATAGGTAAAGTCCGTTGCGGACAGAATTACATTTGCATCCTTGATACTGGTGGGCTGCGGTTTCGCTTTGATGGTAAATGTTCCTCTCACCGATCCTGTGTACAGCGCCTCTCCTTCGGCGATCACCGTATAGGTTCCTGCCTCGGCAAGACGACCCACAGGCTCTCCATTCAGGAGATAACTCAGGGTATAATCCTGCTCCGGCTGAAGCTTCTGTCCCTTCAATGTCACTGTAATCTCCGGTGTCTTCGCCTTCCCGTCATATTCCAGCTCTGAAGGATTGATCTTCATCTCCGCTTTTGAAATGTCAACCGATGTGATGGCAAAGGAAGCTGATCCGGAACCTGAATAGTTCCCCTTTCCATCCACTTCAATCGTATACTTTCCTATCTCCAGAAGATCATCCACCGGTTCTCCGGCAAAGAGATATTTCACCTCATAATCGGTATCCTGTTTCAGCGTCTTTCCTCCCAGAGTTACCGTGAGCTTCGGAGTCTTCGCCGTTCCGTCATATTCACAGGTCTCCGGATTCACCCTGATCACGGCACCTGAAATGTCAACCGTTGTAATGGCAAAGGAAGCCGACCTGGTTCCTTCATAGCCTCCCTTCCCCGTCACTTGGATCGTATAGTTTCCTGCTTCCAGAAGCTCGTCAACCGGTTTTCCTGCAAGGAGATACTTCACTTCATAATCCGTATCCTGTGTCAGTGTCTTTTCTCCCAGGGTTACCGTGAGCTTCGGAGTCTTCGCCGTTCCGTCATATACACAGGTCTCCGGATCCACCTTGATCACGGCACCTGAAATGTCCGCCGGTTTGATGGTAAATTCCGCCTCTGTCTTTCCGATATTCTGTCCTGCACCTGTTGCAGTAACCGTATAGGTTCCCGGCTCGATGCATTCATCTACCGTTTTTCCGTCGCAGAGATAGGATATGGTATAATCCGCGGGATCCAGCTCCGCTCCTCCAAGCTCCACCTTTACAGAGGGAGCCTTGGCTGTTCCATCGTAAACATATTCCTCCGGATCCAACGTCAGCGTCGCATCGGAAAGGTTCAGCGGACAGGTAAGCGACGTCAGACTGTATCCGTAGATCGGGACATTCTTACTGAGATGTACATTCCCGTCTTTATCCTTATACTCATACTTCACTCCGGAATCCCAGGTGGCCGGTACCCACTTGAAGGAGAAGGCCCGGATCTGATCATCCGTATATCCGGCAGCCTTGAGGCTCTCTTCATCCAGATTTGCAACGCCTGCAGTGATACCTGTCTTCTCAGTATTCACCGTTGTTACGGTATGCCCCTGCATATCCTCCAGACTGAAATAAGGACCTGCCTTCGCAAATTCAGCGCCGAAGGTGACTTCAAACTCAAAGGACACACCATCCTCACGCTCCATTCCGGCAGTTACACTCTCTCCTGATTCAAACTCGGTAAAGTCCTTGCCGCCGTTATATCCAAGTGCATGCTCATGATCATCGATCACGCTGTATCCGGCAGGAGCATCTCCGCCCTGATAATACTTGGTCGGATCCCCTTCGCATCCCAGGTAGAGCCCGTCTCCCAGCTTACTCAGCGCCGGGAA
Organism: uncultured Lachnospiraceae bacterium; assembly: GCA_902796375.1. Classification (GTDB taxonomy): domain Bacteria; phylum Bacillota; class Clostridia; order Lachnospirales; family Lachnospiraceae; genus Eubacterium_Q. Next base: position 8,557 of record CADBOW010000143.1, read on the forward strand.
AGGATCCGTGCTTCCCTTTTCCTGTGCCCGCTTCTCGCCTTCCGCATTGTACTTCTCAACAAAGCTGTTGTAATCCTCTACTGAAAGCTGCTGATATTCAGGCGTATTGGCATAGGATATTCCCAGGCCGTTTTCCTCCCAGGCTCCCGTATCCGGTTTCCATACATCATAGGAATAGAAAACAACCGGCGTACGATAAACGATCACGCTGTCGTGAACCGCATCAAATCCGACAGTAATGCTTTTGCTGAATTCCTGTTCCGCCCAGGTCTTTGTCTCTCCGGTATAACCGACCTTGAACGACGCATCCACCACAGGAGAGGAACCCTCGACTGAAAAACCGATTCCGACACTGCAGGTATGGGAGGTTTCATCCGAATGAGAAAACTCACTCTCAAACTCGTAGGACGTCTCCGCACCTTCCTGCCCCAGTACGCCGAAGTACGGCGATGCCTGCAGAATTGCAAGGATCTGCGGATCCGCAAATGTAATATCCTTGCTGTTATAGCGGATCAGAAGGCCGTCATCCTCTTTGTCCACCGGACACATCACAAGATTTATCTTTGAGAAATCATCATTTACCAGGTCAAATTTCACATTTTCCAGCGCCGCCCATTCGGAACTGTAAAAGTTCTTAAATTTGTACAGTTCATCCTGCTCTGTTCCGAAATATCCCACCACACGGGAGGTCTGCTGATCCACAGCGGGTCCTGCCACTCCTGCCCGATAGGTGTAGGAGTACGGCGAATCCACATAAGTGGCACCGGAAGCCTCCTTAAATACAGCCACCAGCGAAAAAGCCAGCGATTCATAATTTCCTCCCACCTTGGAAAGGCTCTGTACCGACATACAGTCAATATATACATCCAGCAGATCCGTACCACATTCGAAATCGGATGAAGTGTACTCGTAATCCAGGGCCGGAACCGTATGGATCAGCTTCTTCCCCTGAATATTCCAGAATTTTCCTCCGATGAACAATCTGCCGGGTGCCATGGATCCATCAATATTCACCGCTGCAACAGCAAGCTTTGAGATCGTTGTCCCATCGCCTTCCGCCTCGATCTGTCCTTTCTGAAATGTATGTGCAGGTTCAAATGTGTCTCCATCCGCCATCACACACTTCGGATTTTCCCTGTTATAATCATAAGCAAAAACAGATGCGTGGTTGCTGTCCCGCTCAATATCTGCCAGTTCACCATCGGACTTCATTGTAAGGATCGACTCGTAATATCCGCAGACTACGATCTGATTCCCGGCCAGAGTTTCCTTTCCGTCCGTCAGATCCGTTCTTGTTATGACTGCCGTCGGCATCAAAACGCTGAGGCTTTCGTTACAATCCTGGAAATCTCCGGAAGCCACCGGTTCCGTAGCCACATAGACCGGATCATAGCTTACCTCACCAAGCAGATCATCTCCCGAGCGCCCGGCTGCACCGCAGCTTACCGCAAGTGAAGGCTTGATCATCTCTTCGCCGTGATCCTTCACACCGTCCTTAGGCAGCACCTGCGTATAGGAGACTGCAACCAGGTCATCGATCTTATCCCCGTTGACATCTCCGCTTGTAAGAGAGCAGCCGAGTTTCTTATGTCCATCCCAGCTGTGATCGTTAATATAGTCAGCCTGGTTTTTCATATAACCCGTATGCAGCAGCGTCCCATGGGCAGCCCCCTTTGCCAACGTGGGTGCTGCTTCTCCGTCACCTGTCACCTCAATCTCCACAAGCGACGGTCCTCCGGAAAATGCCGCATAAGCTATGATCGAATCCTTCTGATCACCATCATAATCGCCGACGGTGAAGGTCATGAAGTTTCTCACCTGATAAAGCAGTGTCTCTTCATCTGTATCAGCATTCCCTTTAATATCGGAGATTGTCCCAATGGTCAGAACGTCACTGTATTTCCCGCTCTTGGTATCATATACCCAGACATCCACATCCATATCCTGGCCATTCTTCTTTGCGCCCATAAAGGCAATGCAGGTCTTCCGCGGAGCAACATTTCCCTTATCATCCAGATTGTATCCCAGATCCATGGGCATGGCGGAGACAAACCAGTGTTTCAGGATGGAGCTGGAAGGTCCATCCACACTGACATTCTTACCCCAGTTGTCTTCATTCAGAAAATCCTTGCCATGCTGTGACGTATAAAGCTCGTGAATGTAGATCGAAGGATCCTCGCACTGGGGATCCGTGATAAAGGTATACAGCTCCGAATCCTCATACAGCCGGAAGGGAACACCCTTCTTATAACCATAAGGATTGGAATCGTCCTGTTCCTTATACCAGTCCGGTTTATCCGGCGTGATCAGCTTCTGGATCGTCTCATCCGACGATCCGGCTTCTTCGGCGTGAACCGTCCTTGGGCCGGCAGGCACCATCGACACAGCCATCGCCGAGGCCAGAAGAAAAGTCAGCAGTTTCTTTTTTGATCTCATGCTATTCCCCCTTTTGACAAAGAAACCGTTGAGAAAATATCTGAAACTCACTTTTTCTCAACGGTTTATCTGCTTACAACTGTATTTAATTGTAGTACACGCCGGGATGAAAATCAAGATGATCCTTACTTCTTCTGGACATAGAAAAACCCCCAAGTAGGTTTTATTTTTTAGTGTCCTACTTGGGGGTAGCATATCATTTCTATAGCTCCTTTCTGAGTTAATTATTCATATTTGATATAATTAGGCCACTCATCATATCTTTCATTAAGTGTACCAGATTCATAGATAACATCAGATCTTACTACACGAGTTACAATCTTCTTCTTACAATCTAGACATTTATGAGTATAAGTAGTATCTTCATACTGAGAATACCTTTTAATTTGTACATAACCATTTCCTGAACCAGTTGGATTATAAACGCCTTGTACAAGATAATATGAATTCTTTTCCTGACAAATACCACTTATTGTATTAACATTATATACTGTTCTAGGATTTTCACAATAATCAGTAAGAATTGCTGTATATTCTTCAGGCGTCATATTATTTAATTCTGCGCCAGCTATAATAAGAGGATTTTGCTTAATTACATATGTATGCCAATCACGTGGATCAAGATTTTTACCAATTATAGTTTCCCAATACCATGATACGTCTACAGTTTCATTATAA
>CADBOW010000144.1 GCA_902796375.1 uncultured Lachnospiraceae bacterium
CAGCGCACTTGTGATTCATTCCGGCGAAACCATTTTGGTCCCTACAGGCCTTTCCATGGAGCTTCCTGAGGGATATGCCGGGCTTATCTACGCCCGCAGCGGTTTAGCCAGTAAGAAGGGGCTTGCCCCCGCAAATAAAGTCGGTGTAATAGACTCGGATTATCGTGGTGAGGTTCTGGTGGCTCTGCATAATCATTCTCTGACGGATGCAGTCATCGAACCGGGCGAACGGATCGCCCAGCTGGTCATCACCCCCTATGTAATGGGTGTATTTGAAGAGGTCAGCGAGCTGTCCGATACGGAGCGCGGAGCCGGAGGCTTCGGATCCACAGGCACAAAATAACCACGGATCGACCGGATCACCGGATCCATCGATCACAGAATCCATAGGAAACCAGCGAAAGGACACCGACACAGGCTTCGGTGTCCTTTCTTTTGCGCGACGATTTTACCAGTATAACCGTCGGGATATCTAGCAACGGGTATACCAGATACGAAAATATACAGAACAGGAGGTGCAGCTCCATGGAAAATCAGGATACAAAAAAAATCGAAGCAACCAGCTTCGATATCGATGATTTTGATATGGAACACCTGACTCAGCTTCTGAAGGACCGCCGTCTGCATGAGGCCAGGGAACTGCTTTCCGAATGCAACGAAGTAGACCTTGCCGAAATCCTCAGCGAGCTGGATGATGAGGAACTGTCCATAGCCTTCCGCATCCTGCCGAAGGAACTGGCTGCAGATGCCTTCTCCTATCTGGAGTCGGATACGCAGGAGACTCTGATCCACGCCTTCTCCGATAAGGAGTTGAATTTCATTATCGAGAATCTGTTCCTGGACGATACCGTCGACATGATCGAGGAAATGCCTGCCAGCGTGGTGAAGCGTATTCTGAAGAATACGGACCCCGTCACACGCCGGGAGATCAACGAGCTTTTGAAATATCCGGAGGATTCCGCCGGAAGCATCATGACCACCGAGTATGTCCGCCTGCAGGAGGGCATGACGGTGCAGGAGGCCTTCGACCGGATCCGAAAGGTCGGTGTGGATAAGGAAACCATTTATACCTGTTATGTGACAAATGCGAAGCGCGAGCTTCTGGGTGTTGTAACCATCAAGGATCTCCTTCTGTCGGATTATGAAACCGAGATCCGTGATATCATGGAGACAAATGTGATCTATGTGACCACCATGGAGGACCAGGAGAAGGTGGCTCACTCCTTCGACCGATACAATTTCCTGTCCCTTCCCGTAGTGGACAACGAGCAGCGCCTGGTGGGTATCATCACCTTCGACGATGTCATCGATGTCCTGCAGGAAGAGAACACCGAGGATATCGAGCGTATGGCAGCCATCATCCCCACGGATAAGCCATACATGAAGACAGGACCCTTCGAGACCTTCAAGAAGAGAATCCCCTGGCTCCTGCTGCTGATGATCTCCGCCACATTTACCGGCGCCATCATCGCTCATTATGAAGAGGCGCTGGGCGCCTATGTAGTGCTTACAGCTTACATCCCCATGCTGATGGATACCGGAGGAAATGCAGGATCCCAGGCTTCGGTTTCCATCATCCGCGGTCTCTCGCTGGAGGAGATCGAATTTAAAGATATCTTCCGGATTCAGGGAAAGGAATTTCTGGTTTCCCTGCTCTGCGGCTCAACTCTGGCAGTTGCTAATTTCGTGAAGCTGCTCTTCTTCGATCATGTTTCCCTGACCGTTTCCCTGGTCATCTGCCTGACGCTGATCTGCACCGTGATCGTAGCGAAGTTTGTGGGCTGTTCCCTTCCCATCCTGGCGAAGAAGGTGGGCTTTGATCCCGCCGTTATGGCCAGCCCCTTCATCACAACCATCGTGGACGCCCTGTCCCTGCTGATCTACTTCCAGTTCGCGTCCCATATACTGGGGCTGGGATGATACCAGAGTCAAAAGGCACGAACTGTGCGTGCTGCGGTATCATCCTTAGGGCAAAAGAAACGAGCTGACGTGCCTTTGCACGCCAGCTCGTTTCTTTATGACCCGCCACAACCCGAACAGCGCAGCAAATCAGAATACAATCCGGTCATATACGGTGAAATCCACCGAATCCTCATAGTGGTAGTTAGCGTCGAGCGCCTTCAGCCACTCGGCATACCGGGTACTGAAGTATTCATTCCGCTTCTCCCGCTCGATCTTCTCCTTCTTCTTATCCGTAGCGGCCCGGTCCGTCAGGGCTTTCATATAGAAAATGTGATAGCCGTATTCTGTCTCCGTCACCAGACTGCAGGAGCCGTCCTTCAGGGTATACAGCATATCCGAAATGTCCTTCCCGTAGGTCTCCCGGATCTCCTGAGGTGTACTGGTATAATACGCCGCATCCTTCAGGCCAAAATAGGATGCAATGGCCGCGGGATCCCGGGATGTATTCTCATCCAGAGGAGAGATCAGCATGTCATAGGCCTGTAAGGCCATATCATACTGCTCCTTCTTTTCCTCGTCGCTCATCTTGCTCAGCGTCCCATTTGACTTCTCTCTGTAGCATGGGAAATACAGATCGTAAAATGTGGTCTCCCGGGCTTCCTCATCGGAGATCTCGATACCGGACTCATCCATAATGGCTTCGTAGACCTTTGCGGCCAGCCGGTTCTCCGTCATGCACTGATATACCAGATTCCGGTTCAGCTCCATGCTCTCGATCTGCTCATCCGTCAGATTCTTCCAGAATGCTTCCGTCTCCTGCTCCGCATCCTGTTTCTCTTCCTCCGTAAGATTGATCTTATATTCCGTAGACTTCGCAACCAGAACCTTCACCTTTACGATGTTCTCGATCACATCCTTCCGGGTCAGGGTCTTCATATCCTGTTTCTTATCATCCCCTATCGTAACGATCATGCTCCAGATATCCTGACCATAGGTCTTTTCATAATCCTCAATGACCGGAAGAGCATACAGAAAAACCTCGCCCAGAGTCACATTTTCTCCCTGGAACCGGAATACCACCGATTTCTCCTGGGCCTGAGCATCCGTGCTCCCTTCCTGCTTCCCGCAGCCGGTCAGTACCGGAAGCAGTGCCAGCATAAGCACCAGCACCGGCAGGATCCGGAATTTCAATTTTCTCCTCATGTCTCTAATCATAAAACTTCCCCTTGCGGTTCTTCTTCCCGGATCAGCATCCGGTAGATCGTATTGATATCCCCGGCCACCTGATCGAGGAAATCCTCCTGGATCAGCTTGGACCGCCGGATTGCGAACCCGGACTGCTTGGCCGTCACAAGGCGCATACCCCGGATCTTCTTCAGAAGCTTCGGCACCTCCTCCACCTTTACCTGGGTGCCGTTTCGAATGATGTAGATCACCTCGCCGTCCCGATATTTCACCTCCGTCATGCCTGCACTGTGAGCCACGGATTTCATCCGCGCCACCTGCAGCAGCCGGAGCACCGGCTTCGGCAGTTCTCCGAACCGATCCTGCAGCTCCATCTGGATCGCATCCACATCCTCATCCGTCCGGATCCTGTAAATGCGTTTGTACATTTCCAGTTTCAGATATTCGCTCCGGATATAGTCATCCGGGATAAATGCATCCACAGGGATCTCGATGGTGGTATCGAAATCCTCTTCCTCCTCCGCCTCTCCCTTCTTCTTTCGGATGGCTGAGGCAAGCATCTTCACATAGAGATCATACCCGACCTCTTCCATATGGCCGGACTGGTCGCTGCCCAGTACATTTCCGGCGCCCCGGATCTCCAGATCCTTTAACGATATTTTATATCCGGAACCCAGTTCTGTAAACTCCCGAATTGCAGAAAGCCTCTTCTCCGCCTCCTCCTTGATCAGCTTGTTCTGCTGATACATCAGGAAGGCAAATGCGTTTCTGCCGGACCTTCCCACGCGTCCCCGCAGCTGATAGAGCTGGGCGAGACCGAACCGGTCCGCGTTGTGGATGATGATGGTATTTACATTCGGAATGTCCAGTCCCGTTTCTATGATCGTGGTGGTAACCAGTATGTCGATCTCATGCTCCACAAAGTCCCGCATGAGGCTCTCCAGTTCCCGGGAGGTCATCTTCCCGTGAGCGAAGGCGATCTTCGCATCGGGAAGCATTTCCATCAGTCCCGAAGCCACCCGGGCGATATCATCCACCCGGTTATACACATAATATACCTGCCCCTGTCTGGCCAGCTCTCTGCGGCAGGCTTCCTTCACCAGCTCCCGGTCATATTCCATGACATAGGTCTGGATCGGCCGGCGGTCCACCGGCGGCTCCTGCAGCAGGCTCATGTCCCGGATCCCCGCCAGGCTCATGTGGAGCGTCCGGGGGATAGGCGTGGCGGAAAGGGTCAGCACATCCACCGTCTTCCGGAGCTGCTTGATCTTCTCTTTATGGCGCACGCCGAACCGCTGTTCTTCATCGATGACCAGCAGCCCCAGATGCCGGAATTCCACATCCTTCGAAAGCAGCCGGTGGGTTCCGATGACGATATCCACCGAGCCTTCCTTCAGCCCCTTCAGGGTTTCCTTCACTTCCTTCGGCGTGCAGAATCTGGACAGCATCCGTATATTCACCGGGTAGTTTGCCAACCGTTTGATAAAGGTATCAAAATGCTGCTGCGCCAGAATGGTGGTGGGCACCAGATATGCCACCTGCCGATTGTCCTGCACGGCTTTAAATGCGGCACGCAGCGCCACCTCGGTCTTCCCGAAGCCCACATCTCCGCAGATCAGGCGATCCATGATCTTCGTGGATTCCATATCCCGCTTCGTATCTTCGATGGCCCGGACCTGATCCGTGGTTTCCTCAAAGGGAAATGTCTCCTCGAACTCTCTCTGCCAGATGGTATCCGGTGGATACTGATGTCCCTGCCGGTTCTGTCGGTCCGCGTAAAGAGCGATCAGCTCCTCCGCCATATCATCCACGTGGGAACGCACCCGGGCCCGGGTCTTCTCCCACTCTGCACCTCCCAGCTTGTTCAGCCGGGGCTTTGCGGCGTTCTGATCCGCGTATTTTCCGATCACGGAGAGCTGGTCCACGGGAATGAACAGCTTTCCGCCATTTGCATAATCGATATTGATATAATCCTTCATGCGGCCATCGGTCTCGACCTGCTCGATCCCCCGGTAGATTCCGATCCCGTGTCGCTCATGAACCACGTAGTCTCCCGGATGCAGCTCCCCGAGATTCGCGATGGCCTGACCGGAATACTTCGGCTTCTGTCTCCGGGTCTTCGTCTTATCCCGCCGAAGCACCTCGGACTCCGTAAATACCACAAGCTTCACTTCCGGAAGCACGAAGCCGGTCTCCAGGCTTCCCGTGGTGACCATCACCTCTCTGGGCTGCAGCACCCTCGTCCGGCTTGCGGAAAAGAAGGCCGGAATATCCCTGTCCTGAAGCGCATCCGTAAAGCGTCCCGCCCGGGTTTTGGACATGGAGAAGAAGAGGATCCGATATCCGTCCTCTCTGTACTTGGTAACCTCCGCAACCAGCTCATCCATACGTCCGCCGTAGGGCACAAGGGACTGGGCGGAGAATTCCAGCCGGTCACGGGACCGGATCACTTCCTTCTGCTCTGAGAAATCCGTATACAGCACATGGGCCGCTCCGGCAAGCCGGTCCATGATCTCCTCATTTCCAAAGAGGACCTCCGCCTGCCCGGGAAGGATGTACCCTCCGCTGAGACGGGATTCCATGGCCATTCGGAACTCTTCAAAATAAATCCTGGCCTGTTCCGCCACACGGGTGGGATCATCGATGTAAACCCTGGTCCCCCGGGGCATATAATCCAGGAAGGATACCGCATCCGGATAGAAATATGACACCAGGCTGTCCACATTTGAGGCTCCGGCAAAATTTTCAAGGCCCTCCCGGATGGCGCGAACCGCCTTATTCAGTCTGGCATACTGTTCTGTCCGGAAGCTCTCCTTGAAGGCCTTCGCAGCAGTTTCATGCTCCGCATCCAGCCGCTTCATTCCCTTCTTCAGTCGATCCGGATCCAGTACAAATTCCGTAGCCGGAAGGATCTCCACCTGCTGCAGGTTCTCGATGGATCTCTGTGTGGATGCATCAAATGCACGGATGGATTCGATCTCATCCCCCCAGAGTTCAACGCGGACGGGGCACTCTTCCGTCAGCGGGAAGATATCAAGTATCCCTCCCCGAACGGAAAACTGCCCTGCGATCTCGACAAGCGCGACCTGTTCATAGCCCATTTCCGTCAGTTGCTTCTGTACGGTTGTAAGGCGGATCTCTTCTCCCACGGTAAAGCCGATGGAACTGCTCCGCACCGTGTCCGGCGCGGGGATCCGGTCCATCAGACCTTCCACCGTCAGAATGATCACCGATCGCTCCCTGTCCTGTATTCTTTTTATGATCTCCAGTCTCTTCCTGGCTGCCAGATTTCCGTGTACATCCGCATAATAGAACAGAACGTCCTTGGCCGGATAGATGAAGACATCCCGGTCATAGAACCGGTAGTCCTGATACAGCTGATCCGCGCGGGCTTCATCGTAAGTTACGATCAGCACCTGCTCCGCTTCTCCCCGGAGGGCCTCCATCACCAGCGGACGCACGTTTTTGGCCGCGCCCCAGACGGTGACCGGAAGCTTCTTCTCCCGTATGGCCTGCTCTGCCTTCTTTATGCAGTTCATCTCGGAAACCGGTATGCGTATCGCATCCATGGAGTTTCCTTTCCTCTCCTGTAAAACTGTCATCGTCTTTAATTGTACAGATTCTGCGCTGCCTGAACTCCCTCCGTAATGATCAGACGGACCGCATCCGCCGCCTTCTCACAGGCTTCACGGAACAGGGGAAATTCTTCCTTCTGTATCCTTCCCAGCACATAGTCCGCCAGATCCCAGCCCTCGGGCTTTCGTCCGACTCCCACCCGCACCCGGGGGAAGGCCTCGGTTCCAAGGTGCTGGATAATGCTCTTCATTCCGTTATGTCCTCCGGCGCTTCCCTGGGCCCGGATCCGAAGGCGTCCCACATCCAGATCCACATCATCGTATAAGACGATCAGGTCCTCCGGGGTACATTTATAAAATGCCAGCAGCGGCTGCAATGCCTCTCCGGAAAGGTTCATGTAGGTCTGGGGCATAGCCAGAACCACCTTTTCGCCCTCGATGAAACCATGACCGGTGATACATTTTGATTCCTTCTTGTTCAGAGATATCTTATAGCGATCCGCCAGCTGTGTCAGCGCGGCGAAACCCGTATTATGGCGGGTCCCGGCGTACTTCAGACCGGGATTGCCAAGTCCTGCGATGATCTTCATCCTGTTTCTCCATCCTGCTTCCGGATAGCCGGCGCTATCTAATCGACATAATCTCCTCTGCTTCCGCAAGTTGTGCCTTGGTATTCACTCCGAGGATCTCATTGGTATCCGACACCGGCATGGCATCCACGCGGCCTCCGGCAGTCTTGATCAGCTCGATGGTATCCGTGAGATAGTACTCACCCTGGGCATTTTCATTTGTCAGCTTGCCGAGGCTGTCCTGGAGCATGGCCGTATCGAACAGATACATCCCGGCATTGATCTCTCTGGTAGCCCTCTCCTCCTCTGTGCAGTCCTTGTCCTCGGTGATCTTGAGGAATGCTCCCTCCGCATCACGAAGGATCCTTCCATATCCCTTCGGATCCTCCAGGATCGCGGAAAGGACTGTGACTCCGTTTCCGGCGGTCCGATGTGCCTCGCAGAGCTTTCGAAGGGTATCTGACGTGACCAGAGGCGTATCCCCGCAAAGGATCAGGGTCTCTCCCTCCTGTCCCAGCTGATCCGCCGCACACATAACCGCATGCCCGGTTCCCAGCTGCTCCGTCTGCTCCGCATACAGAACCGTATCCTTCAGCTCTGCATGTACCATTTCACTTTTGTATCCGGCGATCACGATCACCCTGTCGGCTCCCGCACCACGGGCCGCTTCGATCACATGGCTCACCATGGGCTTCCCGCAGCAGGTGTGAAGCACCTTCGGCAGCTCCGACTCCATCCGGGTTCCCTTGCCTGCTGCAAGGATTAATGCTGTAAGTTGACTCATTTTCTATCCTCCGTATCGATCCAAACTCACGAAAAATGAGTGCATCACTTTCAATTTCATACATAATTTCCATCCGAAACCGGTATGTCAGATTGAAAAATGCTGCACTATTAACAGTTTACACAATTCCCGGGGAAAGTCAAGGATACAACGTAAAAGGATCCCCCGCAGTGATCTGCGAAGGATCCTTTCTTTATCCATCCAAACCGGATACTAAAACTCGTCCGGCTCTTCCAGAGATGTCTGCTCATATTTCTCCAGGATCAGAGTCTGGATCATCTCTCTGGTTCCGGAATTGATCGGATGAGCGATATCTCTGTACTCACCGTCAGATGATTTTCTGCTTGGCATAGCGATAAAAAGTCCCTTTTCACCCTCTATTACCTTAATATCGTGGATAACGAACTCGTTGTCGATCGTGATGGAGACAACGGCTCTCATCTTACCCTCCTTGGCTACTTTTCGTACACGTACGTCTGTAATCTGCATTTTGTAAAACCTCCCCTAATATATCTCATTTGAATCGGGCTTTCACCCGATTCATAGGATGCAGTGTTATAGTGTGTAACGGAAACTCTTTTCCACTATGATCTTCGGTTTTCCTGCCTCACCGGTATGAACCGTATTGGCCCGGATCGTATCTCTGGACTCGATGATACAGTTCTCCAGATAGCAGTTATCTCCGATATGAACATCATTCAGAATGATGGAATTCTTGATAACACAGTTGTTGCCTACATAAACCTTCTTGAACAGAATGGAATTCTCCACCGTACCGTTGATGATACAGCCGCTGGCGATCAGACTGTTGCTGGCAACTGCCTCTCCGTTATACTTCGCCGGCGGAAGGTCCTCAACCTTGGTATAAACACCGGGCTGCTGACGGAAGAAATAATCACGCACATCCTGCTTCAGGAAGTCCATATTCGTCCGATAGTAGGAGTCCACAGAACCTACATTTCTCCAATATCCCTCCAGACGGAAGGCATTGATCTTCTTGATATTCTTGTAACGAACCAGAATATCCTTTACGAAATCGGTCCGTCCTTCTGCGGCACAGGCCTCCAGAAGCTCGATCAGCTGACGTCTGCGGATCACGTAAACGCCGATGGAAGCGGTATTGGTCTCTGCCACGATGGGCTTCTCCTCGAAATCCTCCACCCGGTTGTTGTCTCCGAGTCTTACCACACCGAAACGGCTGATGTCATCCTCATCCGGAGAAAGGTCCTTGGTCACGATGGTGATATCTGCGCCCTTCGAGATATGATCCTCCAGAACCTTGTTGTAATCCAGCTTGTAGATACCGTCACCGGAAGCGATCACCACATAAGGCTCATGGGCATCCTTCAGGAAATTGATATTCTGATACAAAGCATCCGCCGTGCCCTTGTACCAGTAGCTGTTGGTGGTGGTGATGGTCGGTGTGAAGATGTACATACCGCCCTGCTTTCTTCCGAAATCCCACCACTTGGAAGAATTCAGATGTTCATTCAACGATCTGGAATTATACTGTGTATATACGGCAACTCTCTGGATATGGGAATTCGACATGTTCGACAGTGCGAAGTCGATCGCTCTGTAGCAGCCTGCCACCGGCATAGCCGCGACAGCACGCTTTGCGGAAAGCTCCTCCATCCTGCTGCTGTTGCCACCTGCTAAGATAATACCGATTGCTCTCATATCTACTCACCTGCCTTTATAATGCTTGAGCCGCTGGCCAGCACGCCATCCGGATACTCGTCCTTCGTCGTTACACCGATGATCGCCGTATTCTTTCCGACGGATACTCCGTCCGGGATCACGGAATTCTCTCCGATCGTAGCCAGACCGAAAGCATAAATGTGAGGTGCGAAATCATTCGGTGCTTCCTCACCCACACCCAGCTTCACGTCTTTTCCGACCTGAACACCTTCTGCAAGGATCGCCTTATCCAGCTCGCAGTTATCTCCGATGGTGACACCGTTCATGATGATGGAATTCCGGACCACCGTACCCTTGCCGATCGTAACGCCGGAGCCGATGACCGAGTTCTCCACATCTCCGTGGATCTCCGTTCCTTCACCGATGATGGACTTTGCCACCTTGCTCCCCTCTGCGATGTACTGAGGCGGAAGATTGTCGCTCTTGGTATAGATCCGCCAGAACTCCTCATAGAGGTTGAACTCGGGGATGATATCCACCAGCTCCATATTTGCTTCCCAGTAGGATCCCAGTGTCCCGACATCCTTCCAGTAGCCCTTGAAATCGTAGGCACAGATCTTCTTGCCCTGCTCATGCACGTGCGGAATGATATGCTTACCGAAATCGCAGGACGGAACATCCTTCATCTCGATCAGCGCGTCACGAAGAACAGGCCAGCTGAAAATGTAAATACCCATAGAAGCCTTGTTGCTTCTGGGCTTCTCCGGCTTCTCCTCGAATTCATGGATCACGCCCTGGTCATCAGTGATCACCACGCCGAAACGGCTGGCTTCC
>CADBOW010000145.1 GCA_902796375.1 uncultured Lachnospiraceae bacterium
GCCCTGATCAGAGCAGGAGAATAATATGTATCTTACAAAACTCTTACTACGAGATTTTGGTAAATTTCATAATGAAGAGATCAACCTTCAGCCGGGGATCAATGTGATCGAGGGCGGGAAGGATTCCGGCAAGAGCACCATCCGGGAATTCATCACGGGTGTGATCTACGGGATACGGAAGAACAGTGAGTCCGAACAGGGCGGAACCTATGATGAATACAAGCCGCAGGGACGCGGCAGATATTCCGGAACCGGCTATGCAAAGCAGGAAGGGAAGACCTATCTGATCGACCGGTCGTTTCTGGTGGGAGCAAAGAAAACTTCGGTCCTGGATGTACAGACCGGACGGGAGTTGTCTCTGAAGAATCAGGACATGCTGTCGGGAACGGTCATAGAAACCGACAGAAGTACCTATCAGGATAATTATGTGATCGCTTCCGAAGCAGAATCCGCAGCGGATGATCTTCGGACGTATCTGGGAAATAAGATCGAAACCGGAAATGGACATCTGAACAAAAGAAAAGCACTGGGTTATCTGAAGGGTGAGCTTCGCAAGAATGATCCCCAGCCGCTGATCCGTCGTCTGGATGATCTGACGGAGAAGATCGAGCAGTATGATGATGTGGACGGAGCACTGGATGCGAATAAGAAGGCATTCCGACAGCTTACGGATGATTTCGCCATAGAGGCGGCCAAGAGAAAGCGGGTCGCCAGACAGCTGGTGGAGAATGAAGACGGCTCCGTGACCTATAAATCCGACGAAGATCTGAACAAGAGGATCGACCGACTTACGGAGGCGCAGAAAACCTACGGCGCACTGGAAGAGGATGAGGGAGAGAAGAAAAAACCGATCACGGATAATATCGCTGTGATCATTCTGACCGGTCTTCTTGTGATCGGCGTCATAGCAGCTATTGTTTATCTGATTCCCTTTGATGATGCAGTTCGGAAGCTCTTCATCATTTTCACTGCCATTTTCGTTATCATTACCATGCTGGACGGTTTCCGGGCCAAGGGCTATTTTGACGATGACGAGGTGGTGGTCCCCACCGAGGATGACTTCAATAAAGTTCTGGAAGAACTGGAGGAGGAGAATGAGAAGAAGGAAGAAGCGGAATTTGATATGACCTTTGCCAAGGAATACTCGGAGAAGAAGGAGCAGCTGAAGAAGGAAGAGGCCGAGATCCTGGAACGCAAGGTTCAAAGAGACAAGCTGAAGAAAGAATTCAATCAGGTATTTAAGAAGAAGAGTGAGTTGGAGGAAGAAGGCAGAGCGATCCGCCTTGCCATTCGAACGATAGAAAATCAGTCAAAGAAGTTCCAGGAGAAGGCAGCGAAAACATTCGTTCCCTATATCTCCGAGTACCTTGCACCGTTGACCGGCGGCCGATTTGACGAGATCAGTTTTGATCCGGCAGAGGGACTCATTGTAAATGGTGCAGGTGGCAGCTTCGCAGTGGATGTACTGCCTGAGGAACTGGCAAGCCGGGTTTATCTGGCGGTACGCCTCAGCATTACAAATCGGCTGGCGGAGGAACAGCTGCCGGTGGTGATCGACGATGTGATCCATTTTACGGGAGAGGCGGATGCAGGTGCTTTTCTGGATGTAATTGCAGATATGAGACAGGAACAGATCGTTCTTATGACATCCGATACATATTTGAGACGCGCACTGGATGCCGGAAATGTGGCATACAATTGCGTGAATCTGTAAGAGATCAAGCACCCCCGCCGACAGACGGGGGCGCTTTGTGCGTTGATCGTTTTTTAAACGCAGGAGTAAAGCATGGAGTATAATCACAGAATACGGGGGATGATCCCCACTCCGGAGGAAATGGAACGTCAGCTGGAGGAGGCCGGGAAAAGGAGAAAGGCCGCATGGCATATTCTGAAGGAGCGTGCTGAAGCCATACGGGTCGTGGATTTTCATGTGCATACCTTTCCGGAGAAGATAGCAAAGGCGGCGTTGAAGCAGCTGTCGGAGGACAGCTGTACGGAACCCTTCACCGGAGGCACGACAGAAGAGCTTTCCGCCTCCATGAAGGAAGCGGGAGTGGATCTGTCCATCGTACTTCCGGTCATTACAAATCCGGAGAAGGTTGCACATATCAATCTGTCTGCAGCCAGGCAGAATGAAACGGTGAATCAGACCGGGATACTGTCCTTCGCAGGGATTCATCCCGCAGCGGAGAATTACCGGATCCTGTTGCGGCAGATCAGTGAACTCGGGTTTAAGGGGATCAAGCTGCATCCGGATTATTACAGAATCTCATTTGACGACATCCGGACGAAACGGATCGTGGATCTGGCCAGTGAGTTGGAGCTGATCATCGTGACGCATGCAGGAACGGATATCGGACTCTATCCGCCGGTCTACTGTTCTGTGGACAGTATAGTGAATGTGATGAATGATGTTTCGCCCACACGGCTGGTGGCAGCGCATATGGGCGGCTGGAATAACTGGGATGAGGTCCTTGAAAAGCTTGCGGGGCGGAAGCTCTGGGTGGATACCGCATTTTCCATCGGAGAGATCCCATGGAAAAAACCGGGTCAGCCGAAGCATGGCTTCCGTCAGTTATCCGATGAAGGCTTTGTGGAGCTGGTTCATGCCATGGGAGCGGATCGGGTTCTGTTCGCCACGGATTCCCCGTGGGCGGAGCAGAAAGATTATGTGAACCGCATTTCCTCCATGCCCCTATCGGAGGATGAAAAAAGACAGATCTTTTCTGAGAATGCAAAACGGCTGCTGGGGCTTATGCCGAAGGAGGTTTAATTATGTCAAAGCTGTTAGAGATACAGGGCTTACATGTAAATGTAGGCGAGAAGGAGATTCTTCACGGAGTGGATCTCTCCGTGGGAGAAGGAGAAACTCATGTGATCATGGGGCCGAACGGCGCCGGAAAATCAACACTGGGACACGCAATGATGGGAAATCCCAGCTATGAGATCACGGAAGGAAAGATCCTGTTTCATGATGAGGATCTGACCGAAGAGTCTGCAACTGACCGGGCGAAGGCGGGGATGTTCCTGTCCTTTCAGAATCCCATCGAGGTGCCGGGCATTTCCCTGTCCAACTTCATCCGGAACGCACTGGATCAGAGAACGGGGAAGCGGGTTCGTCTGTGGGATTTCCGGAAGAACCTGGAGAAGCAGATGGAGCTTCTGGGCATGGACAAATCCTATGCGGACCGTGATCTGAATGTGGGCTTCTCAGGCGGTGAGAAGAAGAAGGCGGAGATCCTGCAGATGCTGATGCTGAATCCGTCACTGGCCATATTAGACGAGACGGACTCCGGTCTGGACGTGGATGCGGTACGGATCGTATCCGAAGGAGTGAAGGAATTTCAGAAGAATACCTCCGGTGCGCTGGTGATCATTACTCACAGCACGCGGATCCTGGATTCACTGAATGTGGATCATACACATATCCTTGTGGACGGAAGGATCGTAAAATCCGGAGATGGAAGTCTGGTTGAGGAGATCAACCGCGGCGGATTTGAGAAATACCTGAACTGACTTGTTTTCTCTGAGGAAGCCGAAGGATCCGGTCGGGATTCACAGGATCCTTTGCCCGGGAGAGCTGATGTCGACGACGGTCCCTCCGGGGCGAACAAACTAAAAGGATGTTAAGTTATGCCCCGCTGTCAGTGGCGAGGTATATGACTACGATAGAGGACGGGTATGAACGAGAAGAAAGAGAAAACCTATGTGGAGGACGTGAATCGAAGCCTGTACGACTTCCGCTACGGATATAACGAAGAAGACTATTATAAGGTCGATGCGGGACTGACGCCGGAGATCGTACAGCAGATCTCCGAAGAGAAGAACGATCCCCAGTGGATGCGGGAATTCCGCCTGCAGTCCCTGAAAACCTTTTACGGAACGCAAATGGTGGACTGGGGCCCGCCCATCGACGGACTTGAGATGGATAATATTGTCACCTATGTCAAGCCCAAGGGGAAGATGAGCGCCGACTGGGAGGATGTGCCGGAGGAGATCAAGGATACCTTCGAACGGCTGGGAATCCCCAAGGCAGAGCGGGAATCCCTGGCAGGCGTAGGCGCCCAGTATGATTCCGAGCTGGTATATCATAATGTCCGGGAAGAGGTCGCTGCCATGGGCGTGATCTATACGGATCTGGAATCGGCAATGCACGGACCGTACGCGGAAATGATCGAGAAGCATTTCATGAAGCTGGTGCCTCCCAGCGACCACAAGTTTGCGGCACTTCACGGAGCGGTCTGGTCCGGCGGATCCTTTGTATATGTACCGCCGGGAGTCACGGTGGCGATTCCGCTGCAATCCTATTTCCGGTTAAATGCACCCGGAGCAGGACAGTTCTAGCACACGCTGATCATTGTGGACGAGGGGGCGGATCTTCATTTCATCGAGGGATGTTCCGCGCCGAAGTATAA
>CADBOW010000146.1 GCA_902796375.1 uncultured Lachnospiraceae bacterium
ATGAGTGAAGGCGGCCTCTCCACCATGAATTTCAGCTTTGCAGCCGACGATGATCCGGAGAAGGTTCAGATGAATTACCGCCGTTTTGCGGACAGTGTAGGAGTAAATGCAGCAAGGATCTCCGGACTGGATCAGATCCACAGCGCTGAAGTGATCGTTGTGGGGAAAGAGGATGCAGGTCCTATGCTGGGGGAGGAAAGCAGGAAGCATAAGGCAGACGGTCAGATCACGGATCTGCCGGGCGTAGCACTGATGGTATATGGGGCGGATTGCGTCCCCATGCTCTTCGCGGATCCGGTGCGGCATGTGGTGGGAACCGCCCATGGCGGATGGAGAGGAACGGTTCAGGGAATTGCGGGCATTACCGTTCGAAGGATGTCCGAGATCTACGGGACCGATCCCGGGGATGTCCGGGTCATGATCGGGCCTTCCGCAGGACCGGAGGACTATGAGGTGGATCACAGCGTTCGGATGGAAGTGGAAAACTGCCTGGCGGAGCATGGGATCCGGGATGCGGAAATCCTGAGGCCTTCGGGAAGAGAAGGCCATTGGCTGCTGGATCTCTGGGAACTGAACCGCCGTATCCTGCTGCAGGCAGGCGTGAAGGAAGAGCATGTGGCAGTTGCCGGTCTTTCCACCCTGAAGTACCCGGAATTTTTCTTCTCCCACCGTCGCAGTGAAGGCCGGGCGGGGAGATCTGCGGGCATCATAGCCTTAGAAGAATAACTGCAGGAATGTGTCGGAATGAATGAGGTTTCCTCTATTCATTCCGGCTTTCTTTTGGTAAAATGTATATGTAATTCATTTTGAAATGAGGCACGGAATATGACGAGGATCGATCTGGTGACCGGGTTTCTGGGAGCCGGAAAAACTACATTTATTCTGGACTATGCGAAGGAGCTGATCCGAAGAGGAGAGAAGATCGGCATCATTGAAAATGACTTCGGGGCGATCAATGTGGATCTCATGCTGCTGCACCGGGAGCTGGGAGACAGATGTCGTCTGGAAATGGTGATCGGCGGCGATCCGGACTGTCATCGCAGACGACTGAAGACGAAGCTCATCGCCATGGGGATCGACCGGTACGACCGGGTGATCGTGGAACCCTCAGGGATATTTGATGTGGATGAATTCCTGGATATTCTCTACGAGGAGCCTCTGGACCGGATGCTGACACTGGGAAATGTCCTGGCGGTCGTGGATGCGGCAGCGGAGGAAACCGGGCCTGAACGGTCTTCCGATGCAAGGTATCTGCTGGCGGAGGAACTGACGCATGCCGGCTGCATCATTTTCAGTAAAGCGGAGCAGATGAATGAGGAAGCCGTCGGACAGGTGACGGAGGAACTGAACCGGTGTCTGCAGGAGGTTGGCTGCCGCAGGGTTCTGACGGAGCAGGATATCCTCCGGAAACCGGAGAGTGGATTCTCACCGGACGAATGGGACCGGATCTTTAACGCGGGAAGCCGGGAATACGGCTATGTGAAGCGAACGGTTCTGACGAACGGAGCCTTCCGATCCATATTTTTCTTCCATGTGGAGCTTCCGGAGACGGAGACCCGTGAACTGATCCGGCAGATCTTTCAGGACCCTCTCTGCGGAAGGATGACCAGGCTGAAGGGCTTTGTAGCCTCTTCGGAAGGAGACTGGCTGGAGATCAATGCCACGGAAGAAGAGATCAGCCTCAGCCGTTGTTCCGTGGGACAGCCGGTGGTGATCGCCATCGGAGAGGGGCTTGACCAGGAGCGGATCGGAAGCTACTGGAAATCATATGAGAATGAATACCGTTCTCCTTCGGAGAATCGGGAATAAAAGGTTAAGGGGGACCGGAATTGGATACTGTTGTTTTTATATTGAATGCCATGCTGCTGGGGGTCGGGCTTGCGATGGATGCTTTCTCGGTTTCTGTCGTAAACGGATTCCATGAACCGGAGATGGAAAAGTCGAAGAGACGCCGGATCGCAGTGGTATTCGGCGCATTTCAGACACTCATGCCGCTTCTGGGATGGGCGG
This sequence comes from uncultured Lachnospiraceae bacterium, assembly GCA_902796375.1. Taxonomy (GTDB): domain Bacteria; phylum Bacillota; class Clostridia; order Lachnospirales; family Lachnospiraceae; genus Eubacterium_Q. Next base: position 2,011 of record CADBOW010000146.1, read on the forward strand.
CGGTACATTTCCTGCTGACCATGTTTCGGAAGATCGAACCGTTCATTCCGTGGGCGGCGTTTCTGATTCTTCTGTTCCTGGGAGGAAAGATGATCCTGGAGGCAGTCCGAAAGGGAGGAAATGAGGATGCAAAGGAGACTCTGACCATGCGGATCCTTCTGCTTCAGGGGGTTGCGACCTCCATTGATGCATTGTCTGTGGGATTCACCATTGCGGATTACGGAGTCTGGATGGCTTTGATCGCATCGGCCATCATAGGGGTTGTGACATATGTGCTCTGCCGTCTGGGGATTCGTCTGGGGATCCGGATCGGCACAAAGATCAATCAGAAGGCGTCGATCCTGGGAGGGATCATTCTGATCGGGATCGGGGCGGAAATTCTGATCAAGAGTTTTTTCTGACAAGGTGATTTCAGGGGGTGGATTATGCTGTGGGATTATATGGGAGAATATGAACAGAAGCTCTGCACACCGGAGGAGGCAGTTCAGGTGGTGAAGAGCGGAGACTGGATCGATTATACCAGCACGCTTGGGAAACCGGTCCTGTTGGACCGGGCGCTCAGTAAGCGGCGGGATGAACTGACGGACGTGAAGATTCGGGGGAATCTGATCGACGGGCCCATTGAGGTGGCGGAGTGTGACGAATCCCAGGAGCATTTCATCTATCACAGCTGGCATTGTTCCTCCTACGAGAGAAAACTGTGTGACAGAGGTCTCTGTTACTACATTCCCATGGTATTCCACAATAACGCGGCTTATTATGAATTCTTCATCAAGGTAAATGTGGTGATGGTCAGTGTCAGTCCCATGGATAAACACGGCTATTTCAATTTTTCCGTAAATACGGGGGTGGCAGGGCCAATCTGCCGTAAGGCCGATATCGTGATCGTGGAGGTGAACCGACATCTGCCCAGGATCCATGGGGGAAATGATGAATGCATCCATATTTCCGAGGTGGATTATATCGTGGAAGGGCATCATGAACCCTTCACGGATCTGCTTCCCATAAAGACCCGGGAGACGGACCGTCAGATCGCGGAGCATATCATTCCCTATATCGTGGACGGGGCGACATTGCAGCTGGGAATCGGAAGTATTCCGAATGCGGTGGGGGAGATCATAGCCGCAACGGATATTCAGGATCTGGGAATGCATACAGAGCTGTGCACGGATGCATTTCTTTCGCTTCATCGTGCGGGAAAGCTGACCAATCGGCGAAAGAGCATCGACCGGGGAAAGGGAGTCTTCGGGTGTGCCGTGGGCTCCTCCGAGCTCTATGAATGGCTGGACGATAATCCGGGAGTGGCGGCATATCCGCTGGAGTATGTGAACCGGCCCTTTACCATTGCACAGCTGGATAATATGGTATCGATCAACGGATGTGTGGCTGTGGATCTTTATGGCCAGGTGGCTGCGGAAAGTGCAGGCGCCCGCCAGATCAGCGGGACCGGGGGACAGCTGGATTTTCTGGCCGGGGCTTCGGCATCCCGGGGCGGAAAGGCATTTATCTGTATGAAATCCACCTATCATGACAAGGTGGACGGAAGCGTTCATTCCAGAATCACACCGCAGTTTGACGGGGACATCATTACATCGCCCCGAAGTGAGGTCTATTTTATCGCTACTGAATACGGGGTGGCGAATCTGGAGGGCATGTCCACCTGGGAACGGGCAGAGCTGCTGATCGGGATCGCACATCCGGATTTCCGGGATGCGCTGATCCGGGAGGCGGAGGAGCGGAAAATCTGGAGAAGATCGAACCGAAGAGGATAGGAAGCTCCCGAGGGGCGGATCGAAGAGGACGGAAGCTCCGGGGAATCGAACTGCAGGGGATAGGAAGTTTCGGGGGAATCTAACCGCAGAGGGTAGGAAGCTCCCGGGGGAAATCGGAGCTACAGAGGAACGGAGGAAGGTATGACACTTAGAGAACAGCTGGAGAATCCGGAGATCTTTCAGGTGAATCGGATCCGGGCTCACTCGGATCATGAGGCGGGACTGAGACAGTGTCTGGACGGCATGTGGCAGTTCTGTTACAGTCAGAGGATGGAAGACCGTCCCGCGGGCTTTCAGAAGGAGGAGTATGACTTGTCCGCATTCGGGCAGATCCGGGTGCCGGGACATATGGAGCTGCAGGGCTTCGGCACGCCGCAGTATATTAATACCTTATATCCCTGGGACGGGGTTGAGCTTCTACGGCCGCCGGTGATCCCCGGGGACAGCACACCGGTGGGTTCCTATGTCAGGTTTTTTGATCTGGAGCATGAAGTGCCGGAGGGAGGGGAGGTCTTTCTCTCCTTCGGAGGCGTGGAAACGGCATTCTCCGTCTGGCTGAACGGAACCTATGTGGGGTACGGCGAAGACTCCTTTACGCCGTCGGAATTCTGTGTTACGGAGCTGGTGCGGGACAGAGAAAATCGATTGGCAGTGGAGGTTTATAAGAGAAGCAGTGCTTCCTGGATCGAGGATCAGGATTTCTGGCGCTTCTCCGGAATCTTTCGTTCCGTGGAGCTGATAACGGTGCCGGCAAAGCATCTTTTTGACCTGAAGGTACAGGCCGGGTATGTGTATGATGCGGACACTCAGTCCCTTGAGGCAGCCGGTGCTGCAGAGGGCGGGAAGGTCGGAGACGGTATTCTTTCGGTGGAAATGAAGCTGCTGTCGGATCAGACGCCGGATCCGGAAGACATACATATTTCTATCCTCCGACCGGATGGAAATGAGGCGGTGGAGGAGTTCCTTCGGAGTGCTCCGGAGGAGATCGAGCCGCTGATACTTACCGCGGCGGATCAGGGGACTTCGGAGGAACAGGTGACCGCATCCCCCAGAAGCAGGAAGCTGTTCCTGCTCAGATTTTCCGCAGTGGTTCCCTCTGTTGACCCCTGGAGTGCGGAAGAACCTGTCCTGTATCAGCTGAAGATCGGGATCGGAGAGCAGGAATCGATCCTTCAGAATGTGGGATTTCGAACCTTTGAAATGAAGGGCGGGATCATGTGTCTTAACGGGAAGCGGATCATTTTCCGCGGTGTGAACCGGCACGAGTTCAGTCCCGAGGGGGGACGCTGCATATCCATGGAGGATATGGAGAAGGATGTTCGGATCATTAAGGATAATAACATGAATTCCGTTCGGACCTGTCATTATCCCAACAGGACGGAATGGTATCATCTGTGTGATCGTGCAGGACTCTATCTGATCGATGAAACGAACCTGGAGTCCCATGGATCCTGGCAGAAGCTGGGGCGGGTGGAGCCTTCCTGGAATGTGCCGGGAGACCTTCCGGAATGGAGGGAGGCGGTACTGGACCGGGCGCGTTCCATGTATGAGCGGGATAAGAATCATCCGTCGGTTCTGATCTGGTCCTGCGGAAATGAATCCTATGCCGGTGAGGATATTGCCGCCATGTCGGATTATTTTCATTCGGTGGATCCCGGACGGCTGGTACATTACGAGGGTGTATTCCATAATCCGAAATATCGTTATATCTCGGATATGGAAAGCCGGATGTATGCCAAACCGGCAGAGGTGGAGGCTTATCTGGAGGATGAGCTGACCAGGCAGGCAGAGGATCCCTCTTATATCATGAAGCCCTATATCAGCTGTGAATACATGCACGCCATGGGGAATTCCCTGGGCGGGATGAAGCTGTACACGGATCTGGAGGATCGATATCCGGGATATCAGGGAGGCTTTATCTGGGATTATATCGATCAGGTGCTTTCAAAGGACGGAGAGCTTCTGGGAGGCGGAGACTTCGATGACCGGCCTACGGATTATGGATTCTGTACCAACGGGATCGTGTACGGTGACCGTTCGATCTCCCCGAAAATGCAGGAGGTCCGGGCTCTATACAGTCCGATTCGGATCGACGTGACACCGGAGGAGGTGACGGTGGAAAACCGAAATCTCTTTATCGACCTTTCAGGATACCGGTTTACTGCCCGGACCATGCTGGATGGGGTGATCCGGGAGGAAACAGGGCTGGAGATCGCAGCAAAGGCCGGGGAAAGTGTTACGGTTCCTCATGGCCTGAAGCTTCCGGAGGGACCTGGAGAAGCTGTGATCGAGGTGATGGCATATGACAGGAGCCGGGAGCAGGAGAATACAGATTACGGAGCGGATTCCCGGGTGGCCTTCGGTCAATGCGTGGAGAGCCATGGTGTACGCAGCGGTGCTGCAGGACATGAGGCGGGAATCCATTCGCAGCAGGAGGGCTTCGGAAAGAACGGACGCATTGTGACCGGCGACGGATATATCGGAGTGATCGGAGAGGATTTCCGGATCCAGTTCTCCATGGCGGAGGGGGGGATCAGTTCAATCCGATTTAAGGGTCGGGAGTACATCGATCGGATCCCGAGACTCAGCTTCTGGAGAGCAATGACGGATAATGATTGCGGAGCAGGATATCCGGCAAAAATGGGGATCTGGTATCCGACAGGACATTTTACAGCGAAGGATTATTCCAGGTTCCGGGTAGAGCCCATGGAGGGCGGACTCAGGATGATCACAGCCTTTCAGGGCGGACTGTCCGGGGCTGTTACGGCACAGGTGGCTTATTCTGTATACCCGGACGGACAGATCCTGGTGGAAGCGGACTATCCGGGTGTAGATGGATATCCCCAGCTGCCGGTCTTTGCCATGGACTTCTGTACGAAGCCGGAGGTGAACCGGGTAACCTTCCTGGGAATGGGACCGGACGAGAATTATGTGGATCGGGCCGAAGGAGCAAGACTGGGGATGTATTCCTACAGGGCGGAGGAGAACCTTTCCCGGTATCTTCGTCCCCAGGAGTGCGGAAACCGAACCGGTGTAAGAAGCTTCTGTGTGATGGATGACCGGGGCGTGGGACTTCGTTTCACGGCAGAAGATGCCCCCTTTGAAATGAGTGTCCTTCCATACAGCGCCTATGAGCTGGAGGAGGCCAACCGGATTTGGGAGCTTCCGCCTGTCCGGCATACCTGGATCCGGATCGCGTCTGCAGAGATGGGAGTGGGCGGGGATGATTCCTGGGGTGCTCCCGTGCATGAGGAATATCTGATCGATCCGGCGAGGCCGCAGCATCTGGCATTCCGGATCTCTGGGATCGATCCGGAGAATGAGCAGAAATAAGGGCGGAAGCGAGTACGAAAACAAGGGTGGAATTTATCGGAGGAAGCCGGAAATGTAAGAACAGAAAATCGGACGGAGGAAACCGGACGAGAGAATCGGATGGTGGAAAACGGATGAGAATATCGGATGAGAGAGTATTTCAGGAAACAGAAGGAGAGAAAAGAGTATGAAATGTCCCGTTTGCAACACGGAATTTGATCCGGCCTATGGAGCATGTCCTGTCTGCGGAGCGGTGGTAAGCAATCCGCAGCCGCAGAGCCAGACACAGAGCCAGCCGCAGCAGCCACAGGGTCAGCCACAGCAGATGCAGGGTCAGCCCCAGCAGCAGGTTGATCCGCAGCAGATGACTTCGCAGTGGATTCCGCCGGAGCTGCAGTCGCAGCAATTGCAGCCCCAGCAGTACGTACAGCCGCAGGGCCAGCCCCAGCAGTACGTACAGCTCCAGCAGCCGCAGGGTCAGCCCCAGCAGTATGTACAGCCCCAGCAGATGCAGGGTCAGTCCCAGCAGTATGTACAACCCCAGCAGATGCAGGGTCAGTCCCAGCAGTATGTTCAGCAACAATACGTTCAGCCCCAGGGCGGTCAGCAGCAAT